>CAZPLS010000029.1:5522-16634 GCA_964587685.1 uncultured Dialister sp. | reverse complement strand
CAGATTCATATTGACCTCCTGATTTATACTCACCGTTAATTGTATCAAAGAATCCCTGCTTTCGATACCTTGCTGCGGATGGCGTTCAAGCCAATAAAAAAAGCAGTGCAAACGCACTGCCTTTTTTATTGTAAGGATTAGCCGATAACGAACAGCTGATCGCCGCCCTGTACGGACTGGCCAACGGTAACAGCCATGGATTTGATCGTGCCGCTGCACGGAGCCATGATCGGGTTGCCCATCTTCATAGCTTCCAGAACCATTACTTCGTCGCCTTCGCTTACCGCGTCGCCAACTTTCTTAGCGATGCTGGTGATCTTGCCAGGCATCGGGGATTCAACAGCGGTGTCGCCAGCTGCTACCGGAGCTGCTGCTGCCGGAGCCGGAGCTGCTTCAGCGGCCGGAGCCGGAGCCGGAGCTGCCGCCGGAGCCGGAGCTGCTGCCGGAGCCGGAGCTGCTGCTACCGGAGCCGGAGCTGCTGCTGCTGCGCCTTCGTTAACTTCTACATTGTAAGCTACACCATTAACTGTTACAGTAAACTTTCTCATTGTTTTTCCTCCTAAGATTTATTATGTCTGATTAACAAATCAGAAGTTCTGCTGCACACCAGCGATGCGTGCTGCAGTAGTCCAACCATTGTTCGTCTGAGCAAGGCGAATGGACGCTACATCCCCGCCTTCCATGCAGGCAATTGCCGCTGCGATAGCCGCAACCACTGCACCATTGTCAGCCGCCGGCGCTGCTGCCGGAGCTGCCGGAGCTGCTGCACGAGCAGGAGCAGCTGCTTTGGCAGGAGCCGACCCACCCTGGGCAGGAGCGACTGAGGAACGCAGGTTCATCAACATTACGAGGCAGATTACTGCAACGATGGCGGTAAAGCCGGTAATGTAAACTAAGATATCCATCTGTTCCCATCCTTTCTAATTAATGTTGTATTCAAGCGGCTGAGATATTACAGCGGAATGTTGCCGTGTTTCTTAGCCGGATGAAGTTCTCTCTTGCTCGCCAGCATGGACAGAGCATTGATGATGTACGGACGGGAATCCTTCGGTTCGATAACAGCATCGACATAGCCGCGTTCCGCTGCTTTGTAGGGGGTAGCGAATTCATCAACATATTCTTCGGTGAGTTTGTCCTTGTCGGGCGAATTCTTGAAGATAATGTTGGCTGCACCCGCCGGGCCCATAACAGCGATTTCTGCGGTCGGCCATGCGAATACCTGATCTGCACCCTGTTCACGAGAGCACATAGCGATGTAGGAGCCGCCGTATGCTTTACGGACAATCAGGGTAACCTTCGGTACGGTAGCTTCGCAGTATGCGAACAGCATCTTCGCGCCGTGACGGATGACGCCTGCATATTCCTGCTGTTTGCCGGGCAGGAAGCCAGGAACGTCTACGATGTTCAGCAGCGGAATGTTGAAGCAGTCGCAGAAGCGGATGAAGCGAGCCGCCTTATCGGACGCATTGTAGTCCAGGCAGCCTGCCATAAATGCCGGCTGGTTGGCAATGATGCCTACCGTCTGGCCATCCATACGTGCGAAGCAGGTGATGATGTTCTTAGCCCAGTCTTTAGCTACATCATAATATTCCCCATTGTCGACAACCGCTTTGATGATGTCGTACATATCATACGGAGCATTCGGGTTGCCAGGCATGAGGGTGTTCAGTTTTTCTTCCGTACGGGTCGGATCATCGGAGCTTTCAATGACCGGAGCATCTTCCATGTTGTTGCTCGGCAGGAAGCTCAGGAGGTAACGAATCTGCTTAATGCAGTCTTCGTCGTTGGGAGCGGAGAACTGCGCAACGCCGGAAATGGTGTTGTGCGTCTTTGCGCCGCCGAGAGCTTCAGCGGTGATGACTTCGCCGGTGACAGATTTAACGACTGCCGGGCCGGTGAGGAACATCTGGCTGGTTCCCTGAACCATGTAAATGAAGTCAGTCAGCGCCGGGGAATACACCGCACCGCCTGCGGACGGTCCCATGATAGCAGAAATCTGCGGGATGACGCCGGAAGAAATGGTGTTGTTCCAGAAAATCTTGCCATAGCCGGAAAGCGCATCGACAGCTTCCTGGATACGAGCTCCGCCGGAGTCGTTCAGGCCAACGCAGGGAGCGCCAACTTTCAGAGCCAGTTCCTGTACGTGAACGATCTTGGCTGCATGCATTTCGCCAAGCGACCCGCCTTCAACGGTGAAGTCCTGAGCGAATGCGAAAACCAGTCTGCCGTCAACGGTGCCGTAGCCGGTAACTACGCCTTCGCCCGGGAGATCTTTCTTCTCCTGGCCGAAGTTGTGGCAGCGGGATTTTACAAAAGCGTCAACTTCTACGAAAGAACCCTTATCAAAAAGGAGATCGAGTCTTTCGCGAGCGGAGAGCTTGCCTTTTTCATGCTGTTTTGCAACGCGCTTTTCCCCACCCATAGCCTCTACATGTGCGAGGTTCTTGTGAAGAAGTTCAATTCTATCTTCAACAGAATACATTCTTACACCTCCAAAAAATCTGGTATCCCCTGTTTGGGGAAAGTCCTGCCCTGCAGAGCAGGACTTACGTCTTATGTCCCACCTGTTTCTGCCTGGAAGGAGAAATCAGAAGGACGGGCCTCCCTGACGTTCCGTCAGTTCGATGAGAACGCCGGTTGCTTTCGGGTGCAGGAACGCGATGTGGCAGCCGCCAGCACCAACACGCCATTTCTTGTCGATCAGCGCTACGCCTTTTTCCTGAAGATCAGCCAGAGCAGCAGCGATGTCATCCACGCGGAGAGCGACATGCTGATAGCCGTCCTTGCCGCCGTTCTTTGCGATGTAGCGAGCAATCGGGCCGTCTTCCGTGGTGGATCCCAGCAGTTCCAGTTCGCAAGCTTCGCTCTGCGGAGAGGGCTTGAAGAAGCTGGTCGTTACGTGCTGATCTTCCACAGTTTCATCGGGCATGGTCGGTTCCAGACCGAGAATGTCCTGAAGCATCTGTTTGCTGGCAGCCAGATCGCCTACAGCTACGCCGACATGATCTACGCACAAAACTTTAAATGCCATAACAATTCCTCCTTTGAATTATTTAAATATATCTCCCACGATGGAATCGACGACTGTGTACGGATCTGTCTGCCGTTCAAAGACGTGCTCCACGTAGTCAGCAAATTTGCCCGTCTGCGTGATTTCATTCATCACATGGCGGGAAATGCGATCATGAATCATCTCGGCCATCTCGGTTTTGACGCGTTCGCGGCGCCGTTCCTCAAGCACGCCGGATTCTTCCAGATACTTGCGATGTTCATTCAGGCTGTTGACAACGTCTTCAACACCCTGTCCCTCATTGGCAATGGTTCTTTCGATCGGAGGCCGCCAATCCTGCGCCTCGCCCAGATCCAGCATCATCTCAATTTCCACATTGAGGCGATCTGCACCATCGCGGTCGCATTTGTTGATGGTGAATACGTCCCCGATTTCGAGAATGCCTGCCTTGATGGCCTGAATGTCGTCGCCCAGTCCAGGTACGAGCACAACGAGCGTTGTATCCGCGTTTTTGACAATATCAACTTCAGACTGACCGACGCCTACGGTTTCAATGAAAATCACATCGAGTCCCCAGGCATCCATCAATTTGACTGCATCAGCCGTCTTTCTGGACAATCCGCCCAGACTGCCGCGCGTACCCATGCTGCGGATATACACACCCTGATCCAGCGTCAGATCATTCATGCGAATGCGGTCGCCAAGAATCGCCCCGCCGCTGAACGGACTTGTCGGGTCGATGGCACAAACACCGACGGTTTTACCCATCTTACGGTAGTACTTTACGAGGTTGTCCGACAATGTGCTCTTACCCGCACCAGGCGCACCGGTAACACCGATGACCTGTGCACGACCAGTATGGTGGTAGATCTCTTTCATGATCTCCTCATACCCATCCTGCTCGTTTTCCACAATGGTGATTGCTCTTGCCAAGGCACGTCTGGACCCATTCCAAAAATCTTTCATAGAAAATTCCATGGATGGTACCGCCTTTACATAAGAGTAAAGTTGTGCACGGGGCCGACGCGCATCCGCGGCAGCCCCGCCGCAACTAATTGTTTATATCTGACTCAGAGAATCAGACGTTGGCATTGATGAAATCAATGATGTCCTTGGTGGGGGTGCCAGGGGTGAAGATCGCCTTCACGCCAGCAGCTTCCAGGCCGGGGATATCAGCAGCCGGGATAACGCCGCCGCCGACAACGAGGACATCGCCCATGCCTTTTTCTTTCAGCTTTTCAACAACTTCCGGGAAGAGGGTGTTGTGAGCACCGGAAAGCAGGGAAAGGGCAACAACGTTTACGTCTTCAGAGTCAGCCGCTTCCACGATCTGGTCAACGGTCTGACGAAGGCCGGTATAAATAACTTCCATGCCGGCATCACGGAGAGCGCGGGCAACTACCTTTGCACCGCGGTCATGTCCGTCCAGACCCGGTTTCGCTACGAGTACTCTGATTTTTTTATCTGCCATAGTTGATTACCTCCAGAAAGTCCCTACAAATTAGAGAGTCAAATGCGGCTTGTATTCGCCGAATACCTTGCGGAGAACGCCGCAGATTTCGCCGAGAGAGCAGTAAGCGCGTACGCAGTCGAGAATGACCGGCATGAGGTTGACGCTTTCATCAGCAGCAGCTGCTTCGAGCTTGGCCAGTTCTTCGGCAACCTTAGCGTTGTCGCGTTCTGCCTTAACCTTAGCGAGCTTGTTCTTCTGGAATTCACCAGCAGCTGCATCTACGCGGAGCAGGCCTTCCACCGGTTTTTCTTCAACCTGGAACTTGTTGACGCCGACAATGGTCTTTTCGCCGGATTCAACAGCCATCTGCCAGGCGTAAGCGGAATCCTGAATTTCTTTCTGGATGTAGCCCTTGTCGATAGCTTCCACAGCGCCGCCCATTTCGTCGATCTTCTTGATGTATTCCATAGCTTCTTTTTCGATGGCATCGGTCATCGCTTCTACATAGTAGGAGCCGCCGAGCGGATCGACTACATCAGCCAGGCCGGATTCGTAAGCGATGATCTGCTGGGTGCGCAGAGCGATCTGTACGGATTCGGTGGTCGGAAGAGCGAGTGCTTCGTCACGGGAGTTGGTGTGCAGGGACTGCGTGCCGCCCATAACAGCAGCTGCTGCCTGAAGAGCAACACGGATAATGTTGTTGTTCGGCTGCTGAGCGGTCAGCATGGAGCCTGCGGTCTGGGTATGGAAGCGCAGGGTCATGGACTTGGACTTTTCAGCATGGAAGCGATCCTTCAGGATGCGAGCCCAGATACGACGGGAAGCGCGGAATTTCGCAACTTCTTCGAGTACGTTGTTGTGAGCGTTCCAGAAGAAGGACAGACGGCCAGCGAAGTCGTCGATCTTCATGCCAGCTTTCAGAGCCGCTTCGATGTAAGCGATGCCGTCAGCGATGGTGAATGCGATTTCCTGTGCTGCAGTGGAGCCTGCTTCACGGATGTGGTAGCCGGAAATGGAAATGGTGTTCCACTTCGGTACGTTCTGAGAGCAGTATTCGAAAATGTTGGTAATCAGACGCATGGACGGTTTAACCGGGAAAATGTAGGTGCCGCGTGCGGAGTATTCCTTCAGAATGTCATTCTGAATGGTGCCGCGCAGCGCAGTGGCCGGTACACCCTGCTTTTCAGCTACGGCGATGTACATAGCGAGCAGTACGGACGCCGGAGCATTGATGGTCATGGACGTGGAAACCTTGGACAGATCGATCTGATCAAAGAGGATTTCCATATCTTTCAGAGTGTCGATAGCAACGCCTACTTTGCCGATTTCGCCCTGAGCCATAGCATCATCAGAGTCGTAGCCGATCTGAGTCGGAAGGTCAAATGCAACGGACAGGCCGGTGCCGCCATTGGCAATCAGGTAACGATACCGTTCGTTGGATTCTTCAGCGGTAGCAAAGCCTGCGTACATACGCATGGTCCAGAAACGGGAACGATACATGGTTGCCTGCACGCCGCGGGTGTAGGGATATTCGCCCGGAATGCCCAGATCATTTTCATAATCAAAGCCTTCAATGTCCAGAGGGGTGTATACCTTGTTGTATTTCAACCCTACTCTTTCCGGGAACTTCTCTTCGGCTTTTTTGCATTTTGCCTCGTATGCTTCGAGTTTGGCTTTCAGGGATTCGTTTGCCATAAGTTCATCTTCCTCCTAAAAATTTTGATACCGGAGCCTGACAAAGGTAAGGGAACTGCGCATTTCCTGTCTTCTAATTCCCGTGCTCCGATAAGGCCCCAAAATGGATCCTTGAAGGACCTCCTGCCGCCGCGCCGCTTATCGCTTCCGCGCGGCGGCAGTGCCCTTAGGTACCTGTATGATCAGCTGCCTTCGCAGCGAATCAGCAGAAATGAGAATAACTTCAATTATTTGAATTTCATGCTGCCGGTTTCAGCCAGGCTCTGATGGAAAGCAAAGGCTTCGCTGAGGATGTGCGGAGTCTGGGAGTTGCCGCAGGCTGCGCAGGCTCTTTCGAAGTAATCCATCAGCTGGTCTCTGTAGTCAGGATGCGCCACATTGTTGATGATGGCTACAGCTCTCTGCTTCGGGGTCAGGCCGCGAACATCGGCAACGCCCTGTTCAGAAATGAACACATGGGTGTCGTGTTCGGTGTGGTCCACATGGGTGGCCATCGGTACAACAGCGGAAATCTTGCCGCCCTTCGCCACGCTGTGGCAGAAGAAGCAGGACAGGTAAGCGTTGCGCGCAAAGTCGCCGGAACCGCCGATACCGTTCATCATCTTGGTGCCGCTGGTATGCGTGGAGTTAACATGGCCGTAAATATCCATTTCCAGAGCGGTGTTCATGCCGATAACGCCGATGCGGCGAACCACTTCCGCGTTGTTGGAAATTTCCTGCGGGCGAAGAACAATCTTCTGACGATAGGTATCAATGCCATTGTAGAAGCGCTGCAGGCCTTCCGGAGACGGGGAGAGGGACGTGCCGGAAATCATGTTGATCTTGCCGGCGTCTACCAGATCGAACATGCCGTCCTGGATAACTTCGGTGTATACATCAAGGTTTACAAAGTTGGATCTGACCAGGCCGTTGATCACAGCGTTTGCCACGTTGCCCACGCCGGACTGAAGCGGGAGCAGGTTTTCCGGCAGACGGCCGTGCTTTACTTCATTGGTCAGGAATTCGACGAGGTTGTCGCCCATGGCGATGGCATCATCATCCAGCGCAGCCAGCGGACGGGTTACGTCGGGCATGTCGCAGGGAACAATGGCCGCAATCTTTTCCGGATCCACCGGAATGTAGGTGGTGCCGATGCGGTCGCCAGCACGGACGATCGGAATGGGCTGACGGGCAGGCGGATTCGGCATCTGGTAAATATCATGCATGCCTTCGAGAGCCACAGGCTGCGTGGTATTGACTTCGATGATGACTTTCTTCGCCTGGGTCACAAATACCGGGCTGTTGCCGAGCGCGGTGGTGGGAACGATGTGGCCTTCCGGGGTGATTTTGCAGGCTTCAACAATAGCAAAATCAGGGCCCGTGACGCGTTCGCCCTTTGCATTGCTGAAGAAGCCTTCGCGGAACTGCTGCGCAGTGTGGCTCAGATGGAGATCAATGTAGCCGAGCTGACCCGCATTGATGGCTTTGCGCAGAGTTGGGTTGGTCTGATACGGCGTACGAAGTCTGACGCCGTTTACTTCAACCAGTTCCGAATCAATCTGGGAGCCCGTGGAAGCGCCCGTCCAGACGTCTACCTGGAAGGGGGTTTCCTTCATCCTTTCAGCCAGCTCATGAATGGTGATCTTCGGATAGCCGCAGGGCGTAAATCCGGAAATACCAATGATGTCGCCAGGCTGAATCATCGCCGCAGCTGTTTTCGCGTCGCAGACCTTGGAAAGCAGCGACTTGTCCTCAATTCTGCTCAGAAATTCGCTGTCATTGGTGTCGATCATTACTATCATCCTCCCAAACAATATAAAATATAACAACTAATAAATGATTTGTATAAAGCCTGCAATAGATACCGCAGAGCCTTTGCCAAAATGATTGGAATATAGCCTTCTATATTCCTATTTTAGTTAAGTCCGCAAGGCATGTCAACAAAAGAAGTATAGGTAAATTTCCCCTCTGCCGAAATTATGCTTTTCTCTCACGGCCTATAACATTATATCACAAAATCGCCGTTCCACCGCACAGAAACGCTCCGGTCGTACTCAAAAATGTCTAACAGTGATTATAGAAAATTCCATTAGCTATGCAATGAAGCGCACGTGGTCCCCCAGTCCGCACACCGTCACGCAGGCCGCGGCGGCGAAAATTCCGTCGGGAAAGCGGCGCATCCCCTTCATTCCATATATAGGAAATAATGAGTCAGTACAGCGCCCGTACATGCAGGACAGACCTACCCGGTTGAAGAGGGAACAGCCCCGGTCTGCAGAGCACGGCGGACAGGACATGCAATAAAAAACGACGCCGGAATCAGCACGCGGGCGGTACGAGCCATGTCTCGGCCGTGCATATATCCTCATTTCTTGTTATGCAAATTTTGTTTTACCGCCCTCACTATACCTGAAGGAAAGAGAAAAAACGGGATATCTATTGGCCGCTGTATACGCTTGCTTTCATCTATTCTTATTCCGGTAACATGGCCCTGTTTCCGACGATTTTGCCGCATTGCCAGGAGAAAGCGCTTTTTGTTGACAGTCCCATGCTCCCATGCTATAATTCTCGCATCCAATTACATATCCATTCATCAAGAGCGCCGGAGGGACTGGCCCGGGGAAGGCGCGGCAACCGCAAGAGAAAGGTGCCAAATCCAGCGAGATATCTCGAAAGATGAGCAGCCATAGGACCCCCCTGTCTTTCGACGGGTGTTTTTTTATGCCTGCCCCAATGGCAGCCGGCTTGATGAAGGAAAAGCAAAGGAGGCAGTCATATGAATTGGAAAAAATTAGCCTGCGCAGTCTTAGCGACGGCCGCAGTGACAGGCGCCCTTGCAGGATGCGGGGGCAGCTCGGAAAAGGCGGCCCCTGCCGCCAAGGCTCCTGACCAGGCGATCACACTCAAGGTGGGCGCCACCCCTGTACCGCACGGAGAAATTCTCGAAGCGATCAAGGATTCTCTCGCCAGAGACGGAGTGGTCCTGGACATCGTGGAGTTCAACGATTATGTGCAGCCCAACATGGCCCTCAATGACAATGAGCTGGACGCGAATTACTTCCAGACCGTACCGTACCTGGAGGAATTCTGCAAGGACCGCGGTCTTGACCTCGTATCGGCCGGGGGCATTCACCTCGAGCCCATGACCGTGTTCTCCGCGAAGTACAAGAGTATCGCTGATCTGCCTGACGGAGCGCATATCGGCATCCCCAATGACCCCTCCAACGGCGGACGGGCCCTTCTCGTTCTCCAGTCGGCGGGTCTCATCAAGCTTCGCGACGGGTCCAATATTACCGCCACCCCGCAGGACATTGTGGAAAATCCGAAAAACATTCAGATCTCCGAACTGGAAGCGCCCCAGCTGCCCCGCTCTCTTGAGGACACGGACGCGTCCGTTATCAACATCAATTTCGCCCTCCAGGCGAAGCTGGATACCTCCCTGGCCATTTTCACGGAGAGCAAGGATTCTCCCTATGTGAACGTCCTGGCCGTCCGCAAGGGCGATGAAACGCGGCCGGAAATCCAGAAGCTCGTAAGCGCCCTCCAGAGCCAGCAGGTGAAGGACTTCCTCGAAGAGAAGTACAAGGGCGCGGTTGTCGCCGCCTTCTGATAGTTGCCAAAGGGTCTGCCTTCGGGCAGGCTCTTTTTTGCATGCAAAAACGCCTTCCCTGCACACATACAGGAAAGGCGATTTTTGCTTGTCAGTCTGATTCGGCCACATGGCCTGCATTGATGGACGTTCTGTCGTTCACGTGGTAGGTGACGCCCACCCGGGCACGGGCATCGTTGCCGCCGTCGCTGTTTCCGCCGCTCTTATGGCGCACCCGCAGGTCTCCGTGAATTTCAAGGACGGGATCCCTGCCCGGACGGGGATGTCCCTTCCAGCCCCGCGCCTCCAGCTCACGATGATAGGACTGGCGCATTTTTTTCAGAGACTCCCAGTCCTCGCGGGTCAGGTTCTGGCCGTTGTCCAGAAGATCAATGATGACCCCCGCCAGCTCGTACCGGGAGAGGCGTGCTCCGTTTTCAAAGTAGGACGTATCGTACCTGGGCGATTTCTTCTCCTCGCACATGCGGTACACTTCCTTGTACTCCCAGGTCCCCGTGCCCGCCGAATCCCACGAATTGGGCCAATGGACGTTGTACGCCGAAGCAGGGGCCGCGCAAAGGAGGGCCAGTGCCATCAGAAGGGCATACCAGATTTTCATAGCCATCACCTGCAAATGCATTGCTCGATCACGTGAAAGAGGGCGTCCCGTCCTCTATTGTCCATGGAGGAATAGGCCAGGGGCGGCCGCTCCGTGGGGAAGAGCTTCTCCACCTCTCTCAGGTTCTTCGACCGCTCTCCCGCGCCCAGCTTGTCTGCTTTCGTCCCCACCACCTGGAGGGGAATGCCCAGGCTGCGAAGCCATTCGTAGGCCTTTTTGTCAATGGGAAGGCCCGGATGACGCAGGTCAATGAGAAGGCAGAGAAGTGTGAGCGCCCGGGAATTCTGCACGTAGTCGGCGATGAATTCGGACCAGGTGTCGCGGCTCTGCTGACCCGTGCGGGCAAAGCCGTACCCCGGCAGATCCACCAGGTACCAGTCCTGCCGCTCCTCCTCACCCGCCTCATTGTACCGGCGGGACTGGATGGAGAAGTAATTGATGGTGCGCGTCTTTCCCGGCAGCCGGGATACGAGGGCCAGCCGCCGCTGGCCGCAGAGCGAATTGATGAGAGAGGATTTCCCTACATTGGACCGTCCAAGGAAGGCGATTTCCCGCTTCCCGTCATCGGCATACTGACTGCGGCCCACGGCAGAGCGCAGGTAGGCCGCGGAAAAGATATGAAACTTTTTAATTTCCTTGATTTCAGCCATTTTCCTTCACCAGCGCATGTTCCAGCACCTGGTCCATGTGCTTCACATATACAAAATGCAGCTTGTCCCGCACCGATTCAGGGAGCTCGTCCAGGTCCCGCTGGTTCTGCGCCGGCA
>CAZPLS010000029.1:0-5422 GCA_964587685.1 uncultured Dialister sp. | reverse complement strand
GTGAGGATGAGCTTGCCGCTCCCCTTGAGAACCACCGCCTCCGTATCGAGGACTTCTCCGCCAGCCATGGTCCAGGCCAGGCCGTTCACCCGGCCCACTGTCGGCGAATGCATCTCCGCCATGGGGCGGAATTTCGCCGGTCCGAGGTAGTCCTCCACCGTCTTCACGGACAGGACGGGCACCGTTTCATCATTCATGACGATTTTCTTGCCCACCTTGCGGCACAGCGCGGCCAACGTGCGCTCCAGGTTCCGCACCCCCGCCTCGCGGGTATAGCTGCGAATGATTTTCTTCAGGAGCGGCACGGGAAAGCGGATGTCCGCTCCGGTCAGGCCGTTCCGTTCCCGCTGGCGCGGCACGAGGTAGCGCTTCGCAATTTCCAGCTTCTCCTCCTCGGTGTACCCGGAGAGGTTGATCACCTCCATCCGGTCCAGGAGGGCCGCCGGAATGGTGCTCGTCGTATTGGCCGTAGCGATGAAGAACACGTGAGAAAAGTCAAAGGGCATGTCCATGTAATTGTCCGTGAAGGTCTTATTCTGCTCCGGATCCAGCGCCTCCAGGAGAGCCGCCGCGGGGTCGCCCCGGTAGTCGGCGCCCACCTTGTCGATTTCGTCGAGAAGGATCACCGGATTCATGGACTTGGCATGGGCCACCGCTTCGATGAAGCGCCCCGGCATGGCGCCGATGTAGGTGCGCCGATGCCCCCGGATTTCCGCCTCATCGTGAATGCCTCCGAGAGCGATGCGTGCGAAATTGCGCCCCATCGCTCTGGCGATGGACTTGGCCAGGCTGGTCTTGCCCACGCCGGGCGGACCGGCGAAGCAGAGAATGGTCCCCTTCGAATTGGGGGCGAGAATACGCACCGCCAGGTATTCGAGAATGCGGTCCTTCACCTTCTTCAGGCCGTAGTGGTCTTCATCGAGCATGCGCTGCGCCTTCTGCAGATTCAGATTGTCCTCCGTCTCCACGCCCCAGGGCATGTCGAAGATCCAGTCCAGATAGTTGCGGATCACCGCGGACTCGGCCATCATGGGAGGCATCGTCTCCAGGCGGGAAATTTCCTTTTCCACCTTTTCCCGGATATCCTGCGGCACGGCGCTCTTCTTCAGCTTCTCCCGGTACTCCGCCGCTTCCTCCTCCGCGGTCTGGCGGTCGCCGAGCTGATCATGAATGGTTTTGATTTTCTGGCGCAGATAGTAATCGTGCTGCTCCTTTTCCATGCGGCGCCGCACGTCCTCATTCAGCTTCATTTCCAGCGCGCCTATTTCCACCTCCGTGTCCACCAGGGCCTTCACCTGGCGGAGCCGGGCGGTAATGTCCGAAAGCTCGAGCACCTTCTGCCGTTCCTCGGGCGTCACGAGGAGCTGGGCAGCGATAAAGTCCGCCGTCTGCCCCGCGTCATTGATGGATTTGAGCTGCTCCATGAGCTCATCAGGCAGGTTCTGCTTCGTTTCATTGAGCCACTGGAAAAAGCCCTTCAAAATGACCCGGCGGTAAGCCTCCATTTCCACGCGGGCACCCACGGTCTCCACCACGTCCCGCACGGACGCGGAGAGGTACCCGTCCCTGCGCTCGATGGAGGCGATCTCCACCCGGGAAATGCCCTCCGCGAGCACGCGAAGAATGCCCCCGGGGAGCTGGAGCATCTGCTTGATTTTCACCACCGTGCCCACCGTATAGAGCTCTGACGGCTCGGGGGCCTCCACCGCCGGGTCCTTCTGCATGACCATGGCGATGTAGCGGTCCGCATCCACCGCGCGGCGCACCGCCATGATGGATTCCTTCCGCCCGATATCCAGATTGACCGTCATATGGGGATATACCACGATATCCCGCAGCGCCACCGCGGGAAGCGTTAAGGGCTCCGCCGGAATGACGGGCAGTTCATTGGTTTGTGTATGTAACTCGTTCATGTAAACCCTCCGTAGTATCTGTATTGTAGCACAGCGGGAATGACATATCTATATCGGTACCTATCAATAAGTGCATCGTCCCCTTTTAAAGGTTGCAAAAAGACTGTAATGGATCTTCCACTACAGTCTTCCGGGAACAATGGATTTACTGTGCCGTTTCCGCCGCGGGCGCCGCTTCCGGCTTGGGCACCTCGTATTCCAGATAAGGCTCCTTCCTGTTCACCACCACGTCCTCGGTGATGCGGCAGGACTTCACATTCATCATGCCGGGTACCGTGTACATGACATGCTGCATAATTTTCTCAATGATCGCCCGGAGTCCGCGCGCCCCTGTATTTCTCTGAATGGCCTGCTTCGCAATGGCCCGGATGGCTTCACTGTCAAATTCCAGGTCCACATGGTCCATGGACAGCAGCTTTTTATACTGCTTCACCAGGGCGTTCTTCGGCTCTGTGAGAATGCGCACCAGCGCCTCTTCATCGAGGGGATGGAGACTCACCACCACGGGAAGGCGGCCGATGAACTCAGGAATGAGCCCGAATTTCAGAAGGTCCTCAGGCTGCACCTGCTGGAGAATCTCTCCCATGCGCCGTTCTTCCTTCTTCTGAATGTCTGCGCCGAAGCCAATGGTACTCTTGGACATGCGCCGCTCGATAACGCGATCGATGCCGTCAAAGGCGCCGCCGCAGATGAAGAGGATGTTCGTGGTGTCGATCTGAATCATTTCCTGATTGGGATGCTTCCGTCCTCCCTGGGGGGGAACGCTCGCCACGGTGCCCTCGAGAATCTTGAGCAGGGCCTGCTGCACCCCTTCGCCGGACACATCCCGCGTGATGGACGGGTTGTCCGATTTGCGGGCAATCTTGTCGATTTCATCGATATAGATGATGCCCCGCTCGGCCTTCGCAATGTCGTAATCCGCCGCCTGAATGAGGCGGAGAAGGATGTTTTCCACATCCTCGCCCACATACCCCGCTTCGGTGAGGCTCGTCGCATCAGAAATGGCAAAGGGTACGTCAAGGAAGCGCGCCAGGGTCTGGGCCAGGAGGGTTTTCCCGCTCCCCGTGGGCCCGAGCATGACAATGTTGGACTTCTGAAGCTCCACATCGTCCGCCTCCTGTGACTGGATGCGTTTATAGTGATTGTATACCGCCACGGACAGGGCTATCTTTGCATCATCCTGTCCGATGACGTACTGGTCAAGATGCGCTTTGATCTCCGACGGAAAGGGCAGCTTGAACTTGACCTGCTTCCTGCGCTGGTCCTGGCCCAGCTCCTCCTTCAGGATGTTCTGGCAGACCTCGATGCATTCGTTGCAGATGTAAACGCCCGGACCGGCGATGAGTTTATCCACCTCATCCCCGGAACGGCCGCAAAAGCTGCACACCGGAGGCGCGCTTCGGGTATTTCTTGCCACGGCTCCTCCTTATGCTTTCCGCAAATCATTGCTCGACAGGACCCGGTCAATGAGGCCATACGCAAGAGCCTGCTGAGCCGTCATGAAATTATCCCGCTCCGTATCCTGCTGAATCTTCTCAATGGGCTGGCCGCTGTGAAGGGACAGGATACCGTTCAATTCCTCCCGGAGGCGGAGAATTTCCTTTGCATGGATGGCGATTTCCGTCGCCTGGCCCTGCACGCCCCCCAGAGGCTGATGAATCATCACGTTCGAATGAGGCAGGGCAAAGCGCTTGCCCGCCGCACCCGCGGTGAGGAGCACCGCCGCCATGCTGGCGCAGGATCCGATGCAGATGGTGGAAACGTCGGGCCGGATGTACTGCATGGTATCGTAAATGGCCATGCCCGCCGTCACCACCCCGCCGGGGCTGTTGATGTACAAATGAATGTCTTTGTCCGGACTTTCCGCTTCCAGGAACAGGAGCTGCGCAATGATCACATTGGCGGTGTGGTCATCAATGGGCCCGTCCAGAAAAACAATCCGGTCTTTCAAAAGGCGCGAATAAATATCGTAGGAACGTTCTCCTTGGGCCGTCTGTTCGACCACGATCGGTACATAAGCCATGGGATCACACCTTTCGTCGGCTTATCTTATTCTTTCGCCTCCGGGGCTTCCTCCGCCTGCGGTTCCTCTGCAGCGGGAGCCTCTTCAGCCTTGTCTTCTTCTCTCACTGCCGCGCCGTAAATGAATGCCGCCGCCTTCTTCCGGGTCACGGAAGCGACGAGCATACCCACGCGGTTCTCTTCCTTAATGATTTTGATGACGTCTTTCGGATCCGCCCCAAACTGCTGCGCCATGCTGTACACTTCCATGGACAGATCCTGATCGGTGACCTTCAGGTCTTCCTTCTCCGCAATGGCAGAGAGGACGAGACCCTGGCGCACCGTTTCCTTCGCCGTGCCGGCAAAGTCCTTGCGCAGATCCTCTTCGGTCTTGTTGATGGACTTGAGGTATTCCTCCATCGTGGACTGGTTCGCTTCAATGTTGAGGCTCATTTCACGAATCATTTCGTCGATGCGCTGCTCCACCATTTCGTCGGGGATATCCACCTCTGCATTGGCCACCGCCTGGTTGACCAGCGCATTGTGATAGGCTTCCTCCGCATCCTGGTAGGCGCGCAGCTGCATGGTCTGCTTAATGTTCGCCTTCAATTCATCCATCGTATCAAACTTGCTCACCGATTTGGCAAACTCATCATTCAACTCCGGAATGACCTTGCGCTTCACATCGTTGACATGGACGGAAAATTCCGCTTCCTTGCCAGCCAGCGCCTGCACGAAGTAGTCCTCCGGGAAGGTAACCTTCACGAGGACGTCATCGCCAGCCTTGTGTCCGAGGAGCTGGTCCTCAAAGCCGGGAATGAAGCTTCCGGAACCGATTTCCAGCGGATAGGTCTTGCCCTCGCCGCCTTCAAAGGGCTGGCCGTCCACCTTGCCCGCAAAATCAATGACAGCATAATCGCCCCGGGCGATTTCCGCGTCATCCTTGACCTCCAGACGGGCGTTCTGCTCAGCGGCCTTCTGAATCTGCATCATCACCATGTCATCGGAAATTTCCGGATGCACGTGACGGGCGGAAAGGCCCTTGTATTCACCCAGCGTAACCTCCGGCTGCTTCACGAACGTAGCCGTGAAGGAAGCGCCTTCCGTTTCAGAGAAAGACAGTGTATTCACTTCGGGCTGCGTCACGGGGATCAGCTTCTGTTCTCTCAGCGCGTCCTGCACCGCCTGATTCACAATGATATCCTCCGCTTCGCTCGCCACGCCTTCCTTGCCGATGTACATTTCCAGCACCTTGCGCGGCGCCTTGCCCTTGCGGAATCCCTTGAGCCGGACCTGATTGGAGATGCGGGTCACAGCCTGCTTAAATCCCTTCTGTACTTCTTCCGCGGTGACGTCGATGGTTAATGTCACTTTGTGCTTGTCCAGCGCTTCTGCCTTTACGTTCATAAAATACTATTCCTCCTTAAATCGGCTCTTGCCGATAATTATGAATTGAGCCGTGCCTGCAATTCGAACACAAACTGCACGTTAAATTTTATCATAAACCT
>CAZPLS010000028.1:0-17177 GCA_964587685.1 uncultured Dialister sp. | reverse complement strand
TGTATAGGCATGAAATTTACTGAAAATACGGCGCAAGCCGTCTCCAGAGGATGGATGCCACCCCCGCCATGGCGGTGCCCTTTACGAGATTGAAGGGGATGACCACCAGGAGGACGTAGTCCGAAAGGGAGGTGACGGGCGATCCTGCCGCACGGGTCATGGCGAGGAGGGCTTCCTCGTCGATGTGGAAGGCGGCGAAGTAGAGGGGCAGGAGGACCTGCGCATTGAGGAAGGCTGCCGCGGCGGTCATGGCCAGGATGGCGGCCGCCCAGCGGGCTCGTTTCGGCCAGGGCGCAGCGGCCCGGAAGGCGAGGAGGTACACCGCGCACACGAGGAAGTTGCAGAGCTCTCCGATGCCGAGGCTGGAGGAGACGAAGAGGTGGAGCAGTCCCTTCACCGCAGCGATGAGGAGCGCCGCCGGCAGGCCCATGGCGCAGAGGCCGATCAGGGCGGGCACGTCGGAGAGGTCGAGCTTCATGAAGGGCGGCATGAAGGGGAGGGGCATTTCCGCATAGGTGAGGAGCACCCCCACCGCGGCGAGGAGACCCGCCATGGAGAGCGAGCGGGGATTCATGCCTCGGCAGACTCCTCGAGGAGGGGCGGCGCCTCCAGGAAGGTCACGTCGGGATTTCTCTGGGCGAGCCAGCCCGCCTGCCATTCGTTGGGCAGGAGGTACACGGGCCGGTCTTTTCTGTCCCGTACGACGAGGGCGCTGTCCAGGCCGGTGAGGGCCTCTGCCTCCACGTTGCCCTTAGTCCACCGGGCGCAGGTGAAGGAGAGGGGTTCGAGCTGGGACTCCACGTTGTACTCATTTTCCAGGCGGTGCTTGAGCACCTCGAACTGGAGCTGGCCTACCGCGCCGATGACGAAGGATTCCATCACGTAGGGCTGGGTGTACACCTGGATGGCCCCCTCCTGGGCGAGCTGGGCCATGCCCCGGAGGAACTGCTTGCGTTTCATGGATGATTTGGGGGAAATGCGGGCGAAGAGCTCCGGCGGGAAAACGGGGAAGTCGCTGTAGGTGACGGGGTGTTTCTTTTCACACACCGTGTCGCCCACGCCGAGCTCGCCCGTGTCGAAGACGCCGATAATGTCGCCGGGGTAGGCGGTCTCCACGATGGACCGCTCCGTGGCGAGGAACTGCTGGGGCTGGGAGAGACGGATCATGGCGCCGCTCTGGCGGTGCAGCACGGAGATGCCTTTTTCGAAGACGCCCGAGCAGATGCGCATGAAGGCCACCCGGTCGTGGTGCTTGGGGTCCATGTTGGCCTGAATTTTGAAGACGAACGCCGAGAAGGAGGTGTCCTCCGGGGCGATGGTGCCCTCCAGGGTGTGCCGCGTCATGGGCGGCGGGGCGAGCTGGAGGAATTTCTCCAGGAAGGGCTGGACGCCGAAGTTGGTCATGGCGCTGCCGAAGAACATGGGGGTGAGCTCGCCTTTGGCCACTTTCTCCGCTTCGAAGGGATCCCCTGCCTCGTTGAGAAGGTCCAGGTCGTCCAGAAGGGACTGGATTTCCTCCTCGGTAAGCTGTGCCCGCACGGCCTCGTCGTCGAGTTTGCCGGAAATGACGTCGAGCTTTTCCGCGCCGTGGGCGGTGCTCCGGAGGAAAATGTAGGCCGTTTCCGTTTCCCGGTCATAGATGCCCGTGTAATTGCCGTTCACCCCGATGGGCCAGTTCATGGGGCAGGAGCGAATGCCGAGCACGTCCTCAATATCCGCCATGAGATCGAAGGGATTCTTGCCGAAGTGATCGATTTTGTTAACGAAGGTAAAAATGGGGATGCCCCGGTCGGAGCAGACCTTGAAAAGCTTCTTTGTCTGCGCCTCCACGCCCTTGGCCACGTCGATGACCATGACCGCGCTGTCCACGGCCATGAGGGTGCGGTACGTGTCCTCGGAGAAGTCCGCGTGGCCCGGCGTGTCGAGAATGTTGACCCGGCAGCCGCCATAGTCGAACTGCAGCACCGAGCTGGTGACGGAAATGCCGCGCTGCTTTTCAATTTCCATCCAGTCGGACACGGCGTAGCGCGCGGTTTTGCGCGCCTTGACCGAGCCCGCCAGGTGGATGGCGCCGCCGTAGAGCAGGAGCTTTTCCGTGAGCGTCGTTTTCCCCGCGTCGGGGTGGGAAATGATGGCGAATGTGCGCCGCCGATTGATTTCTTCCAGTTGACTCATGGTTCACCTCAATTGATTTGACATATTCTCTTATTATACTGGAAAGAGCGGCGAATTGCCACGGAAGGGGCGGGCGGCGGGGCCTCTTTGTGCTATAATGAAAGAATCAATGAGAAGGAGGCAGCCATGGCCAGGAGGAAGGGCAAAAAGGTATGGGACGGCATCACCCGCAAGGAGTGGCTGTCTCTCTTTGCGGATCCCGATGTGATGAGCGATGTGGTGATCCGCATCGTTGCCGCGCTCTACCGGGCGCCGCGCCATACAGGGAGGGCCAAGCATATCGCCGCCGCCATGGATATGGAGTACCGCGCTCTCAACGCCGCCGTGGGCTGGGCAGGGATGAAACTCCGCGCCCGCCTGGAGGCAGAGGGCCGCGCTCCGGCGGACGCCCCCGCCGCGCCGTGGGAGTACGTTTTCGACGGGGCGGAGGACGAGGACGGGACGTACCTGTGGATTTTAAAGCCTGCCGCCGCCGCAGCGTGGCAGGAAATGGAAGGGGCGGACTGGCCGGAGCGGCGCGCCGTGGAGGAGATTCTCGCCGATGACGCGTCATCCTTCGGCCGGGAGGGGAGCCTCTTTGCCGCCAGGCCTCCCGACACGGTGGACCGGATTCGCCAGCGCCTGGGCGAGGCGCGCCTCTTCCAGCGGCGGGCCCTCGGAGCGGGAGCCTGCTGCACCGTGTGCGGCCTTGCCCGGCCGTCCCTTCTCCGGGCGGTGCCCTACGGCGTGGAGGGAGAAAAGCACCGGGGCCTCCTCTTCTGTCCCAGCCACGGGGCGCTCTTTGCGGCCCATCTCATTTCCTTCGGACCCCGGGGAGACCTCCTCATCGCGGAGGATCTGTCTGAGGAAGACCAGGCGGCACTGGGCCTGACCGCAGGCATGAAGGCGAGGAACCCGTTCAGCGGACGGCGAATGACCGTTCACCGCCGCATTTTTCACGGAGGGAGAAAGAAACCATGATTCTGTCCGGAAAAGAAATCGCCCGGCACATGGGCCACGAAATCATCATAGAACCGTTTCATCCGGAGCGGGTCAATCCGAACAGCTACAATCTGACGCTCGCCGACGAGCTGATGGTGTACGATGAGCCGGTTCTGGATATGAAAAAAAAGAATACTGGCCATGTTCTGAAGATACCCGCGGAGGGGTACCTGCTCCAGCCCAATACGCTGTACCTGGGGCGCACCCGGGAGTACACGAAAACGGAGTGTTTCGTGCCCATGCTCGAGGGGCGTTCCTCCATCGGCCGACTGGGCCTTTTTATCCATGTTACCGCGGGTTTCGGCGATGTGGGCTTTGCCGGATACTGGACGCTGGAGATGTTCTGCGTGCAGCCCATCCGCATCTATGCGGGGGTGGAAATCTGTCAGATTTATTACCACACTGTGCTCGGCGAGGCGGACCGATATGAGGGAGGAAAATATCAGAACAACAAAGGAATTCAGCCGAGTCTTCTTTACAAAGATTTTGAAAAATAGTATTATATTATCAGTTTAATAAACCAGCCAGCGCAAAGAAGTGCAGCAGAGACGTATAGCCCCCGGTTGTGCGGACTGTTGCTTTTTTTCTGAGTGGGTGGAGGCTGGGTCATATCCGAAAAGGGGGTAACTTTATATGAAAAAAATGATGAAACGGCTCATGCTGGCAAGCCTGGCCTGTGTGGCAGGTGCAGCAATTCTTACCGGCTGCGGTGGATCTTCTTCGAGCAGCTCTTCCAGCAGCGCGGAAAAGCAGTTCCTGAACATTGCCACAGGCGGCACCTCGGGCACCTACTATCCGCTCGGCGGCGCTCTGGCTGAACTGCTGAACAAGAACATTCCCGGCATGAACGCCAGCGCCCAGGCCACTGGCGCAGCGGTAGCCAATATCAATATGCTCAAGGATGGTTCCGTGGACCTGGCCTTCGTGCAGAACGATATTGCCTACTATGCGGTGACCGGAACGGAAATGTTCACGGACAACAAGATTGAGTCTCTCCGCGGCATTGCGGCGCTCTATCCGGAAACCATTCAGTTCGTTACCACCGCGGATACGGGCATCACCTCCGTGGATCAGCTGAAGGGCAAGCGTGTGGCGGTCGGCGCGGCAGGCTCCGGCTCGGAAGCCAATGCCCGTCAGATTCTCGGCGCGTACGGCATTACCTATGACGACATCCAGCCGCAGTACCTCTCCTTCGGCGAAGCGGTAGACGCACTGAAGGACGGCAACGTCGATGCGGGCGTTGTGGTGGCAGGCTTCCCGACCGCAGCCATTCAGGACCTGGCAGCGAGCCAGTCCGCTGTCGTTCTTGACATCGACGACGCCACTGCGGCTCAGCTGAAGGAACAGTATCCGTACTACAATCCCATTGTCATTCCTGCGGGCACCTATCCCGGACAGGACAATGACGTTCACACCATCGCTGTGAAGTGCATTGTCATCGGCACGGACAAGATCAGCGATGAAATGGGCGGCAAGATCGTGGAAATTCTCTACTCCAACCTGGACCGCATGGTTACGGCGCACGCGGTAGGCAAGCTCATGACGAAAGAGACGGCTCTGGAAGGCATGTCTGTTCCGATGAATGCCGGCGCGGATGCCTATCTGAAGTCCTGATACGTACCGGACGAGCAGGAAGTACATATTCCCAACATCGGAAAGGAGAATGAACGGACTCCGTTAGCGGTGAATGCCCCGGCGGAGTCCGTTACTGCATCCATGGAAATTCTGAAAAAATACAGACTTGTCATCGCTGCGGCAGCCCTTGCCGCAGTATGTGCGGTATGGCTTCTCACAAGGCCGTTTCTGTTCGGCCAGACGAAGGAGGGATTCCTCTTCGTGCAGAGGGCGGATCCGGGCACGCCGGTGGTCATGGCGTACATGCACTCGGCCATGCGCACGCCCATTGAAGAAACGCTCCTCGTGGATGAGGAGGCGGACGGCTTCATTTTGAAGCAGCTCCGGTACCGTACCTACGGAGCGGGGCTTCCGTACATGGCAGAGGAAGGGCGCTTCAGCGAGAAGGACGGCTGGTTTATTCTCGATGACATGGATCGGCGCTTTCCCGATGTCTCCATACGGAACGGCGTCATCAACAATGGCTCCCTCACCGTGGGACAAACGGTTTACCACCTTCCTGATCTGATGCCTCTTGGCAGCGAGCTCCATCTCTACGTGGCGCCGCTGTACAGGGGATATTGGATGAAGAAAGAGATACGATAGGAGTTGAGCAATTTGGAAGAGTTAAAAAAGAACGATCTCCCGCCGCCGGCAGACGCTCCGATGGAGGAGATCAGCGAGGAGATGCAGCAGAAGCTGAAGGAACTCGATAAAGAATCGAACACGATGGACTACACCGGGATATATGGTTGGTTCATCGCGGCCGTCTGCATCTGCTTCTCTCTGTTTCAGTTATACACGGGCTTCTTCGGCGTCATGGACGCCATGCTGCAGCGGGCGGTGCACCTCTCCTTCGGGCTGTTCCTGGTGTACCTCCTCTGCCCCTTTAAGCGGTCCTGGGTGCGGGGCGGCCGGATTCATCCGGTGGACCTGTGCATGGCGGTGCTGGCCATCATCCCGCCCATCTACATCCTGGTGAATTACCAGAGCCTGATTCTCCGCGCCGGCACGGTCACGCAGACCGATATGATCGTAGGCGCCCTGGGCGTGTTCCTCGTCATCGAGGCGGCGCGGCG
The DNA here is from genome assembly GCA_964587685.1 of uncultured Dialister sp. Classification (GTDB taxonomy): domain Bacteria; phylum Bacillota; class Negativicutes; order Veillonellales; family Dialisteraceae; genus UBA1822. The sequence continues at coordinate 11,328 of CAZPLS010000028.1, read as the reverse complement.
CATCGTGGGCCTGCCCATCGTGGTCGTGGTGATCTGCTTCCTCATCTATGGCTTCTTCGGGCCGTACATGCCTGATTCGGTCGCGCACCGCGGGCTGAATCTGGATCAGATGGTGGGGCACCTCTTCTTCACGACAGAAGGCGTCTTCGGTATTCCCATGGGCGTGTCCTCCACCTTTATATTCCTGTTCATCCTCTTCGGCGCCTATCTGGAAAAGACGGGGCTGGGGAAATTCTTCATTGATATTTCCAACGCCATCGCCGGCTGGGCGTCCGGCGGCCCGGCGAAGGTGGCCGTTATCTCCAGCGCCCTGGAGGGCACCATCTCCGGCAGCTCCGTGGCCAACGTGGTCGGATCCGGCTCCTTCACCATCCCCATGATGAAGAAGCTCGGCTACGGCAAGAACTTCGCCGGTGCGGTGGAAGCGGCGGCTTCCACGGGCGGGCAGCTCATGCCGCCGATCATGGGCGCGGCAGCCTTCCTCATGGCTGAATTTATCGGCGTGCCCTACATGGAAGTCGTCAAGGCGGCGGTGGTTCCTGCCATTCTCTACTTCCTCGGCGTGTTCCTGGGCGTTCACTTTGAAGCGAAGCGGAAAAACCTGCAGGGAACCCCGCGGAGCATGCTCCCGCCCTTCATGAACATCCTGAAGGAAGAGGGGCACCTGGTGATTCCGCTCTTTGCCATCATCGGCCTTCTGTCCGCGGGCTATACCCCCATGCGCGCGGCTCTGGCAGGCATCGTCATTTCCATTGCTGCGGCCATGCTCCGCGCCAACACGCGCATGTCCTTCTATGACATCGTGGACGGCCTCATCAAAGGCGCCCGGGGTGCGCTCGGCGTTCTCGTGGCCTGCGCTTCCGCCGGCATCATCATCGGCGTTGTCACCAAGACGGGCATCGGTCTGAAGCTGGCGTCCGCGCTGGTGGATCTGTCCAACGGCTCCTTCATGCTGCTCCTCTTCTGCACCATGATTACCTCGCTCCTTCTTGGCATGGGCGTGCCCACCACGGCCAACTATGTCATTACCTCCACGATTGCGGCGCCGGCCCTCCTGTCTCTGGGCGTGCCGATTATGGCGGCGCACATGTTCGTGTTCTACTTCGGCATCATCGCTGACATCACCCCGCCGGTGGCGCTGGCTGCCTTTGCCGGCGCGGCCATTTCCGGGGGCAACCCCATTATGACAGGCGTCAACGCGTCCAAGCTGGGCATTGCTGCCTTCATCATTCCCTACATGTTCGTATTGTCGCCGGCCATGCTCGGCATTGACGCCACGTTCCTCGATGTGGTCCGCACCACCCTCACAGCCACCATCGGCATGGTTGGCGTGAGCGCGGCTATGATCGGATACTTTATAACGCACACCACATGGCCCGAGAGGATTCTGCTTATGGGCGGCGGTCTGGCGCTCATTGATCCGGGCACGATGACTGACCTGGGAGGCACAGCGGTTCTCGTGGCTGTGGCGGCATTCCAGTACTTCCGCAAAAAGAAACAGGCCCACGCGGCATAATTCTGCAGCAGCTCCATCGCGATGATGGGGCTGTTTTTTGCGCCGTCTGCTCCGGATTGCATGCGCCCCCCTTTTTTCGGGGGCGCTGTTTTGATATAATAAGATGTAATTTTTTGCAGAGAAAGAGAAGGCAGGAGACTGGGGAATGAAAAGAGAAGATATCCGCAATATTGCAATTATCGCGCACGTTGACCATGGCAAGACGACGCTGGTGGATGCCATGCTGAAGCAGAGCCACATTTTCCGTGAGAACCAGAAGGTGGCGGAGCGCGTTATGGACTCGAATCCGCTGGAGCGGGAGCGGGGCATTACCATCCTCGCGAAAAATACATCGGTTATGCATGACGGTGTGAAGATCAATATCGTGGATACCCCCGGGCATGCGGACTTCGGCGGGGAAGTGGAGCGCATTCTGAACATGGTGGACGGCGTGCTCCTTCTCGTGGATTCCCACGAGGGACCGATGCCGCAGACGAAGTATGTGCTGCGCAAGGCTCTCGAGCACAAGCTCAAACCCATCGTGGTCATCAATAAGATCGACCGCCCCGACGAGCGCGTCGCTGATGTGGAGGGGGAAATTCTTGAGCTCTTCATGGAACTGGATGCGGACGAGGAGCAGCTGGACTTCCCGCTCATTTACGCGTCTGCCCGGGCGGGCATCGCCAAGTACCACATGAGCGATGAAAGCGGGGATCTGACGCCTCTCTTTGAGACCATTCTGAAGTGCATCCCCGCACCGGAAGGGGATCCGGAGGCGCCCCTCCAGATCATGACCACCACCCTTGACGCGGACGAATACCTGGGCAAGGTGGCCATCGGCCGCGTGACCCGGGGTACGGTGAAGGCAGGCCAGCAGGTGGTCATCACGGACGGAGAAAAGAGCCGCGGTGACCGGGTGGGCCAGCTCTTCGTCTGGCAGGGGATGAAGCGCACCCCCGCCGAATCCGCTTCCATGGGCGATATCGTGGCCATGGCGGGCTTCAAAGACATCAATATCGGGGAAACCGTGGCGGACGCGGCCGCGCCGGAAGCGCTGCCCGCCATTCATATCGACGAGCCTACCCTGTCCATGGTCTTCCATGTCAATAAGAGCCCCTTTGCCGGCCGGGAAGGGGACTATGTGACGAGCCGCCACATCCGGGCCCGCCTCATGAAGGAAATTGAAACCAACGTGGCCCTCCACGTGCGGGACGGCGATTCGTCCGACTCGTTCATCGTATCCGGCCGGGGCGAGCTCCACCTCTCCGTGCTCATCGAAATGATGCGCCGCGAAGGGTTTGAGCTGGAAATTTCCAAGCCCCAGGTCATTTACAAGGAGATCGACGGGGTGCGGTGCGAACCGATCGAGCGGCTCACCGTGGAGGTACCGCAGGAATTCATGGGCGCTGTCATGGAAGGACTGGGACCGCGCCGTGCAGACATGATTTCCATGGAAGAGCTGGCGGGGTACATCAAGATGGATTTCTCTGTCCCCGCGCGGGGCCTCATCGGCTTCCGCAATGAAATGCTCACCACCACCCGCGGCACGGGCATCATGTACCATGTCTTCCAGGGGTACGAGCCCTGGAAGGGACCCATCCCGGAACGGACGCGGGGTTCCCTCGTCGCCTTCGAGGCAGGCACCACCACCGCATACGGCTTAAACAGCATCCTCGACCGGGGCGAGCTCTTCCTGGATCCCGGCGTGGAGGTTTACGAAGGGATGATCATTGGGGAAAACGCCCGGGAAAACGACATGGACGTGAACGCCTGCAAGAAGAAACACCTCACCAATACGCGGGCGGCCGCATCGGATGATGCCATTCGTCTGCCTCCGTGCCGCCAGTTTACGCTGGAGGCGGCGCTGGAGTGGATCCGCGAGGACGAACTGGTGGAGGTGACGCCGAAGAGCCTTCGCATGCGCAAGATGATTCTTTCCCGCCAGCAGCGCTACAAGAACGCCAACATGAAGAAAAACCAGCAGTAAAACCCTGTGTCTTACTGTCTGTCAGGGCAGGTATCCGAAGACACTCCGGATGCCTGTTTTTTATAGGAAATGCCTGCTGCGGCCGATGGTTGCCCGTGAAAGGAGGTCAGCGGCAGTATGGGTGTGTGGCAAACGGTCCGATACTTTCTCGTTGGATTATACAAACGGTTCATGAATGACGACGTGGGGGCGCTGGCTGCCGAGTCGACCTACTATTTAATCCTCGCGCTCGTGCCGTTCATGATTTTCGTGGTGAACGCGGTGCTCTTCTTCATGGCGCCGCAGATCAACGTGATTATTAACCTCCTGCAGTACCTGCCTCAGGATTTTGCGGTCACCCTTGAGGCGAATGTGTACCGCATCATCGCAGGGCGGAGCTCCATCTGGATGTTCGCCGGTCTTATTGCGGCCATCTGGTCGGGCGCGCAGAGCATCGAAGTGATGATCCGCGCCGCGGACAAGGCCATCAGCAATGACAGAAACAAGCAGAGCTGGCTGACAGTGAAGGCCAAATCCATTTTCTTCACACTCCTTATTACCTTTGCCATGATTCTTTCCCTGGGCATCACCGTCTTCGGCAACGCCGTGGTGTACGCCCTGGATTACTACTTCGCCCTTCCTGATGTGTTCCTCCAGACCTGGGATCTGCTGAAGTACACCATACCCTTCGGCACGCTGGTGCTGACGCTCGCCATTTTTTACCGCTACGCCACCCACCAGTACCGCACGGGCTGGGTCCGCGCGGCGGCGGCATCCCTCATTGTCACCTCCTTCTGGCTCCTCCTCACCATGGGATACAGCTACTATGTACTGAACGTGTCCCACATGGGCATCACCTACGGCTCCCTCATCGGGCTGGTGGTTCTGTTCATCTGGTTCCATCTGGCGGCGATGGTCATCATCCTGGGGAGCGAGTTCATCGCCACATGGAAGGACTTCGACCGGTGGCGGTACCCCCAGAGAAAGGAGAGCGGAGCCGGGGCTGCGAAAGAGGGGAAGTGACCGGACATCGTCGTGCCGCGCACCTGGAAAAAGGAACGCGTAATTTTTGTAAATTTTCTGTTCTCTTCTTGCACGTGGGGGAGAATGTGTTATAATTTTTTCAGTTAAAACAGCATAGCATATACAGGGACACAGATATTTGTCGAGACACGGCGCGGACGGGCCCGCGCTCAACGGCGCTCCGGCAGGGAGCGGAAAATTGGCGCACAGCCGGAAGTGGCGCTTCCGGGCTGTATTTTCGCCGGCGGAGGCCGGGCCGAATGCCTCGGGAGGTATCTGTGCTTTTATTATCCCTGTTTGTGCGTATGCAGCATATGCAGAAATCTGCATAAAAATAAAGCCGCCGGCGCGGCATTCCAGGGGGGGAATGGGTGTGAAAGTAAGTATTCTCGGAGCGACGGGCTACACGGGATCGGAGCTTCTCCGTCTGCTTGCGGGCCATCCCGAGGCCGAGGTGGTGCATGTCACATCGGAAAGCCACACAGGGAAAAAGATTCAGGACTTTTTTCCCCAGCTTCACCGCTTCTATGATCTCACGCTGGAAAATCTGGAACAGCTGCCCCGCATCGGGGACGACAGCGATGTGATTTTCATCGGCATGCCCGCAGGGCACGCCATAGATATCGCTCTGGCGCTGGAAGACAGGCCGGTGCGTATCATCGACCTGGGGGCGGACTACCGCTTCCGCAACCCTGCGGTGTACGAGGCGTGGTACCATCTGCCTCACCCGCATCGGGACGCGGACCGGGCCTACGGGCTGGCTGAGCTCTATCGGGAGGAAATCCGCCAGGCGAAAATCATAGGCAACGCGGGGTGCTTCACCACGGCGTGCATCCTCGCCCTGGCGCCGCTGGCGGAGCGCCGTCTTATCGACCTGTCCACCGTGGTGTGCGACGCTGCCTCCGGTGTGTCCGGCGCGGGGCGCTCTCCCAACACGGGCAGCCACTATCCCGAGCTCTACGACAACTTCAGGGCCTACAACGTGGCGCGGCACAGGCACACCCCGGAAATTGAGCAGGCCCTCTCAGAGCTCTCCGGTGAAAAAGTGGTGCTGAGCTTCACGCCCCACCTGGTGCCCATGGCCCGCGGAATCCTCGCCACCTGCTACGCCCGCCTTGCGGCAGGAGTGAGCGCAGATGCGGTGGACGCGGCCTTTGAAGCCCGGTACGGGAAGGAATACTTCATCCGCCTTCTCGGCCGGGGCGCCTATCCGGAGACAAAGTACGTGCGGGGCTCCAATTTCTGCGACATTGGCTGGCACATTGACGAGCGCACCGGGCGGGTCATCGTTCTCTCAGCCATAGACAACCTGGTGAAGGGCGCAGCCGGCCAGGCGGTGCAGAACTTCAATATTATCTGCGGCTTTGATGAAAAACTGGGGCTCACAGCAGCTCCGCTGTTTCCATAAAACAAGAGGGGGAATGGTAATGTTCACAGAAAAAGAAGCAACTATGGGCGTGACGTTTCCGAGAGGGTTCCAGGCCTGCGGCGTCCGGGCGGGACTCAAAAAGAGCGGAAAGCTTGACATGGCCATGATCTATTCAGACGTGAGGGCCGCCGCGGCAGGCACGTTTACGCAGAACGCAGTGGCGGCCGCGCCGGTGTGGGTGTCGAAGGACATTCTCTCTGACGGCCATGCCCAGGCGGTGATCATCAATTCGGGCTGCGCCAATGCGTGCACCGGCGAGCAGGGACTGGCGGACGCGCGGAGAATGGCGGCCATCGCAGCGGAAAAGCTCGGCTGCAAAGAGGGCGATGTGGTGGTGTCCTCCACCGGCGTCATCGGTACGCTCCTTGATATGGAAAAGATAGAAAATGGCATTGAGATGTGCCGCCAGGCCCTGTACTACGACGGCAGCGAAACGGCGAGCCGGGCCATCCTCACCACGGACACGGTGACCAAGTCCGCCGCGGCAGAAACGGAAATCGGCGGGAAGACCGTCCGCTTCGGCGTCATCGCCAAGGGCTCCGGCATGATTCGGCCCAATATGGCGACCATGCTCTGCTACATCACCACCGATGCGGCCATTTCGCCGGCCCTTCTCCGGGAGGCGCTCGCCGAGGCGGTGAATTACTCGTTCAACATGATTTCCGTGGATGGAGACATGAGCACCAACGACATGTGCGTGGTTCTGGCCAACGGCATGGCGGGCAATGCGGAGATTACGGAAAAGGGAGCCGATTACGACGCCTTTTATGAAGTCCTGCTCCACCTCTGCCAGGAAATGGCGAAGAAAATCGCCGCCGACGGCGAGGGGGCCACGAAATTCCTCACCATTCACGTGAAGGGCACGAAGACCTTTGCCGATGCCAAACAGGTGGGCATGAGCGTCGCCCGGTCGCCCCTGGCCAAGACGGCCTTCTTCGGGGAGGACGCCAACTGGGGCCGCGTGGTCGCCGCTGTGGGCTACTCCGAGGCGCCCATGGTGCCGGAAAAGACAAGGGTCGCCTTCGGCGGGATTCCGGTGTATGAAAAGGGACTGCCGGTGCCCTTTGACGAGGAAGCCATGCGGGACGTAATGAAGGCGCATGCCATTGTGATTGATATTGATATGGGTTTGGGTACAGAGGAAGCCACGGTCTGGACCTGCGACTTCTCCTATGATTATGTAAAAATAAATGGGGCATATCGCACTTGAAGACAGAAAAGAAAAGAACGATGGAATCCGTTACAGCGGATATCCTTATGGAAGCACTTCCCTACATTGAAGACTTCTACGGCAAAATTATCGTCGTGAAATACGGCGGCAATGCGATGATCAACGAAAGCCTGAAGGAAAAGGTGATGGATGACATCGCGCTCATGCGGTTTGTGGGGATTCACCCGGTCATCGTCCACGGGGGCGGACCGGAAATTTCCTGGTTCTTGAAAAAAATCGGAAAGAAGAGCGCCTTCGTTTCCGGCTTGCGCGTCACCGATGAGGAGACGGCGGAGGTGGCGGAAATGGTCCTCGACGGCAAGATCAATTCGGAAATTGTGAAACGAATGAACCGCCGGGGCGTGCGCGCCGTGGGTCTCTCCGGAGAAGACGCCAACCTCATCCGGGCGAGGAAGAAGCTGGCCCAGATCTACGAGAACACCGATTCCCTCCCCAAGGAAGTGGACATCGGCTACGTGGGCGAGGTGGCCGCCATCAACACGGACATTCTGAAAACGCTCATCGACAATGATTACGTGCCCGTCATCGCCCCCATCGGCATCGGCGTGGCCGGTGAAAATTACAACATCAACGCGGACTACGTGGCAGCGAAGGTGGCAGGGGCGCTCAAGGCGGAGCGGCTCGTGCTCATCACCGACGTGGAAGGGGTTTATGAGGACTTTGAACGGAAGGAGTCCTTCATTTCCATCCTCACCGCCGCGAAGGCCCGGGAGTACGTGAGAACAGGCGTTATAAAGGGCGGCATGATTCCCAAAATCGAGGCATGCCTTTCGGCGATGGACGACGGAGTCACCAAGTCGCACATCATTGACGGCCGGATGCCCCATTCGCTCATTCTGGAGCTGTTCACCGCCGAGGGCGTGGGCACCCAGGTTATCCGGTAAGACCGGGGAAAGGAGGCTCCCATGGAGGAAAGTCTCAAGGAGATTCTGGAACAGGACAAACAATCATACCTCCCCGTATTCGGGGATCGTTACGGCATCGCCCTTGACCACGGCAAGGGAGTCAGGGTGTACGACATTGACGGGAAGGAATACATCGATTTTCTCGGCGGCATTGCCGTAAACGTGCTGGGCCACGCCTATCCCGCCCTGGTGGAGGCGGTGGCCTCCCAGGCGGCAAAAATGATTCACTGCTCCAACATGTTTTTCACACGCCCCCAGACCGAGGCGGCGGCCAGGCTGGTGGCCCTCTCCGGTCTCGACAAAGCGTTCTTCGCCAATTCCGGCGCGGAGGCCAACGAAGGCGCCATCAAGGCGGCGCGGAAGTATGCCCACATGACGGATCCGGAAAAATCGCAGATTATCACCGCGTGGAACAGCTTCCACGGGCGCACCCTGGCCACACTCACCGCCACGGGCCAGCCCCACTACCAGGAGGGGTGCCAGCCCCTGCCGGGCGGCTTTGACTACGTCCATTACAATGACATAGAAGAGCTGGAAAGCAAAATGTCGGAGAAGACCTGCGCGGTCATGCTCGAGACCATCCAGGGCGAGGGCGGCGTGTATCCGCCAAAGGGAGACTACCTGAAACAGGTCCGCGCTCTCTGCGACAAGTACGGCGCCCTCCTCATTTTCGACGAGGTGCAGGCCGGCATGGGCCGGAGCGGCACCTTCTTCGCCTACCAGACCTATGAGGTGAAGCCCGATATCGTCACCCTCGCCAAGGGCCTGGCCGGAGGCGTGCCCATCGGCGCCTTCCTCTGCACCGATGAGGTGGCGAAAGCCTTCCATCCCGGCGACCACGGCACCACCTTCGGCGGCAACCCGCTCGCCTGCGCGGCGGCCAATGTGGTCATCGACACGGTATCCCAGCCGGATTTCCTGGCCCACGTGAAGACCGTGGGGGCGTACTTCAAAGAGAAGCTGGAAGCGGTAGCGGCGAAGTATCCCACTCTCGTGAAGGAAGTGCGCGGCCAGGGGCTCCTCCTCGGCATGGAGCTCACCTGCCCCGGCGCGCCGGTGGTGACCAATTGCATTGCCCACGGCGTCGTCATTAACTGCACCATGGGGAACGTGCTGCGCTTCGTTCCGCCCCTCATTGCAGAGGAAGCAGACGTAGATGCGGTGGTTTCCGCCGTAGACGCTGCACTGAGTTTAGAACTGAGATCTGAGAACTGAGAACTGAGAAATAAGCGCTATAACCTACGCGCTAATCCTTTTGGCGCATTGGGAAGTGGGTGCATGTTTGCCGCTAACCATTAAATTACGCATTATGCATTGCGAATTACGAATTATTTTCCGGTCTGAGATCTGAGAAATATGTTTTAAGAAAACGCTGAATAATAAGGGTTCAGAAATTCTGAGCCCTTATTTATTCAGCGTTTTTCTAAGCTCTAAATATGCCACTGCGTGCCCAGTGCTGCTATCCTTTAATTACGCATTACGAATTCCGCATTACGAATTATTTTTCCGGGCCCTTCTCTCATATAAATTTTGCATACAAACGCATTACTACATAGCCGTAAGCTCATATTAACTTGGATCATCAAACAAAAACATATCCTTTGGCATTTAAGTGGATGTAGATTTACTTTCTTTAGATATGGGACGACGGAACATATTACCCAAAAACAGTCAAGATAATAATAAGTGATATTAATATGTAGATAAAAACGTCTATATAAATAATCTTGACAAATGGTTATATATAAAATAATTTATTGATAGATATATAAGACATATACGCTCAAAAATTCTTATTGTTTGGCATGGGTACGCAAAACCGTGCCAATCTATAGTTATGAGTTCGTATTTATATTACGGGGGGGTAGAGCGCCTCTCTGTCCTCCTCCCGTTGCGGAAGGAGGATTTTTTATGCAAAAAAGAGGCAAAACAGAGAAAAGAATCTTTGCCGCGCTGGCGGCGCTGATTCTCACGGGATGTCCGTTCGCGGCACAGGCGGATGTCACAGGAAACGACAGCGGGGGCGAGGTAGTCATAGAAGATGGCGCGGTTACAATACCCAGTGGAGTGGAACTGTCGGGCAGCATATATGGTCTGTACTATGATGATGGCACGAATGCGGAGAAGGGCAGCGTGACCATCAGAGGCTCCGGGACGAGCACAATTGGCGATGTCTACGGCGGCTATTCGAAGGACGGCTTTGCCACTGGCAACACCGTCTATCTTGAAAGCGGCAGCGAGATTAACTTCACTGGTGGAAGCAACGAGGAAAACAATCTCATTGGCGGATCGTCGGCGACCTACGCTGAGAGTAACAGCGTCACTATTAACGGCGCCACCATATCTTCCGAAAAAAACATCTACATAAGAGGCGCGTTCCAAAGCGACGACGGCGGTGCTAGTACTATTTTCAGCGGCAACAGAGTCGAGATTTACGGCCTCAGCGAGATCTACACGAGCGGTACTATCGGGGTCTATGGTATGTATGTCAGAGGTGAGGCCGAAACCATCTCTGATAGCAATAGCGTCCATATTTCCGGCGGCGAGATCTCCGCGAGCAATGCTGTCGTTATCACGGGCGCATCCTCGTACTCCACTGAAGGGAACTACGTCACCATTGGCAGCGGCACGATCTCCGGCAGCACCTTCAGCATCTACGGCGGACGATCGGCGATCTTTGATAACTCTGGCAGGATCGTCGATACCGCCACCGGCACCGGCACCGCCACCGGCAACAAGGTCATCATCGACGACGGCACGATCAAGAGCACCGGCGGCACCGGCACCATTTACGGCGGCTATTCTTATGCTAACGAAGCCAGCAGCAACAGCGTCGAGATTTCCAACGGCACGTTCGAAAGCAACGACGACATTGACATCTACGGCGGTTACGGCATTGGCACCATCTCCAAAAACGAAGTCAAGATTTCCGGCGGCGGGTTCAGTGCCGCCGAAAACATCCAGGCCTGGGGCGGATACACGTCCTCCGGCGCCGTCACCGGCAACACCGTCACCATTGACAACAGCACGCAATGGGGCGTCAGCACGACATTCAGCGCTGCGAGTGGCAGTGTCAACATCTCCGGCGGACAAACGGATTCCGGCAGCGCCACCGATAACAAGGTCAACATCGACGGCGGCACGTTCACCAGCACAAGCGGCGACATCAGCATCTTAGGCGGTTCCGGCACTGACACCATCTCCCAAAACGAAGTCAACATCGACGGCGGCACGTTCACCAGCACAAGCGGCGACATCAGCATCTTCGGCAGCTACGGC
>CAZPLS010000027.1:0-17929 GCA_964587685.1 uncultured Dialister sp. | reverse complement strand
TCTCTTCCAACTTGAGAAGCTCATTTTCTGCAGACTCTTTATTTACAGCCTGATAAACGCACTTCAAATCCTTCAGGAATTTATTCTTTTATAGTTTTTCCTCTATGGCCATTGAACTTAATTGCCAAACAAATCGTCAGGCGACAGGTCTATTCGAGCAAATTCTTCGCCATTGTTATTCTTGTATATATATATTAGATGTATGTTCTCCTTGTAGAAACCTTGCTTTTGAAAACGCACTAAGGTCTCTTCTATGCCGGAGATGCAGTCTCGTTTCATTTCTTGCAAGTCACTATAAGTTAAATCATCTGACGTTATATCTGATTCTAAAGTTGCCTCATAATACACATTGTTGCCACGAATATATCCATCCGTTAACCAAACGCCGTCCCCAATATCGCAAGGAAAATCATATTGGTCGATTTCCATTTGCAATAGCTCTTTTGTAGTATATGGTTCGATGCTTCCTTCATCAAGTTGTTTCTTTATTTGAGCCATGCGTTCTGCATCTACACTGATTGTCAAAAGCGTATCTCCAGTTTCATTATCCAAATAGATATAACGCAATCCCAGCTCGTTGTCTATAAGTTGTGTAACAGCTCGCTTGCCAACAGAATTAATCATGCGAGCGATATTTCTGTCAGAGTTCGCGTCTTTTTCTGTCATAGAGAAGAACTCTTCAAACGAGGAAGTTAGCTCAACCGTATATGTGACGATATCATCTTCTAGAACCACACTCTTCATAACAAGTGGTGTGTTTGGAATATGTATAGGTAGCTTCCTTTGCAACTCATCTAACTCAGTTTGAATAGCAGTCAAATCACGTGATGACTTCCCCGGATTTACACATGATATAAGCGTCAACAGGAATAGCCCCATCAACACGCTGAATACATTAAACTTAGCCTTATCCATCTTTAGAAATAATAATAGATTGAACATCCTATCATTTTGTCTTTACTATAGTTCTCTCTATAGAAATCATTGTCAAAATCCTGTTTGTAATACAGAATTCTCCAGTCCCAATGGTGCCACGCCACTCCAAACCCGACTTGCCATGCTCCCTCTGCTTCAATGTCTTCATCTCTTACAGCATTGTACAACCCAACGCCATCAATATAAAATTTAGAAGAAGATCCAGCACTAAATAGGTTGATTTTTAATCTAGCGTAGACTGGCATATGAAAAGAGCTCTTGGTCTCATCGTTACTCCCATACCACAATGTATAAATCGAGAGACCAGGTTTGATACCAAACTCCAATTGTACAGGACTTCTGTAATTCCCGATTTTCACGCTGGCTCCAACGTTCCAATACATAACCATGTCAAAATCAGAGTCTGTGTCATCATAAGGACTCGGAATAAATGCAATATCTGTAAGTTCTAATCCAAAGTTGAAAATGCCACCATTAGCTCGCCTTCTTGCGGCACGTTGCTGTTTTTTGTACTGGGCATACTCCCTTTGTTTTGCTGCATATATATCTTTTACTTTGATTCGCGTAGCTTCATCACGGGCATAAGACAAAGCGGCATTACATGATGTCTCAGTTGTAAACATGGAGAAGTCTTTGGCTTTAGATAAGGCAACCCAGTTGGACACCTGTGAAGCATACTCACTATTGGGATACCTTGTCAAAAATGACATGAGACTTTCCTGTTTTGAATTTGCGTTCAAGAGCCAGAAGTCGTGATATTCAACACACTTGTCATATGCTCCACGATTTGAATTGTCTATTAAATACTTGCCACCGGCCTCATTAAATTCGTTGTATGCCTTTAAGAGGTCGTTGTTATTATAGTACTGAACGCCTTTAAGTTCATGGACCTTCTTCCTAACCTCTGCCAATACTGACGATTTGGGATGCTTCTCGATAAAGTTTTCTACCTCGGTCAATGATTTGCTTGATTTTAGCCGTTGCCATTCGTCTATAGATTGAAGGTCTTCTATTGCAGCATTTGCTTCTGTTGAGAAGATTTTAAACTGTGATGTCAATAGGTATCGTTTGTAGGCTTGTATGGTGTTTGTGCGTCTTGTCTCTTCCCAAAGGGAATAATCTGCAATGCGATTGTTGATATCTTGCGAATATTTCCCATCAGGATATTGTTTAAGGAAATCCTGGAGAGCTGCCAAAGTTCCTTTGGTTACAGCTGCCTCATACCGCTCCTTTTCTATGCGTTGCATTTCAGCAATTTCTGCCTTGCGCTTTTTCACATAGTTCGTTAAGGATTGAGCCTCAGCCTCATGGCATACACAAAAGAAGAAGGCAAGTACCATTGATATTATAGCTGCTGTTCTCATCACAAATCGTTCTCCGTTTTTAAGCAATTCTCCAAATCCTCGATGATATCATCAAATGATGCCTTTGACGAATTGCCATGTTGTTTAAGTCGTTGTATTACCAGTTTAATTTTACCTCCCAAGTAGGTATCCTCATAATCGTCCATCCTCATATAGTCCATGTAAAAAGGTTGTCCTTTTAAGGACTCAATAAATTCTTCGCCAGATTTCACAAAGGGCTTTTTGAGTTCAGTTCCTATGCTTTTTAAGAAAGAAACCATCGACACAATATGAGATTGGTAGTTTCTCAACAATGATAACCTTATAGAATACTTTTCTCTTAATTCCCTTGAATAGACTTTTTCGAAACCAGGTATGGCCATCTTTTTAACACAATACGCATCATATGGCACATAAAGATAACTGGAAGACAATGAAATTAAAGTAGTGTCAACTGATAAGATGTGCTTCTGTAAGTTAGAACTAATCTCATTTTCATGTGCAATTTGTGATGCTTTTAACAAAGAGTCTGCCCTTAATGCATCTATAGCGCTTTTAAGCTCTTTGTTTGCTACAGTTAAAGAATCTATGGACTTCTTTGCCTCAATATATAATGTAACTGTATCTGGCTTCATTATAGGTGCATCTATGCTTTGGACACAGATTGTGTCATTCGCAGATGTTTCCACTTCTTGGGCTCGTGCTGTTAGGCCAACTATTACGAGGCAGAGCATCCAAGCAATACGTTTCATATGAATTAGTTATTTGGATTGTAGTACATCATGGCGCGATCATAGTAATTTCTTGCCCGCGTCCATAAATCATTAACATTCTTCTTTGAACCATATAATGCAGCAGCTTTATTATCGTACTCTGTTACTGCGGCATCAACCTGTGGAATCAACGTGTTCTCGTAATAGCTTTGGCTATAGGAACGATAATTCGCTAACATCTCGACTTGCGCGGAAATGTAATTATAGTGCGATTGTGCTATATTTGAACGAACCGTGTTCAAATCATTAAGCAAAGTCCTGCAATTAGACAAATACGGATGGTTCGCATATGAGCGGGCCTTACTGATAGTGGATTGAGCATTCGCTATTCCAGTAAAAGAAGTACTCCGGCTGACTCTCCGAGCATCTCGATAGTCACTTATAATTTGCAAGACCATATTAAGTGAGTCCACGAATTGCTTTGACAAAACGGAACTTTTATCGCTATGCTTTATATTCTTCAGATTTGTTATCTGGGAAAGCATGTAATTGTGTTCTGAGTCATTCCAATCCGATCGGCCAAAACTAGCAAAACAATGAGAGATGAATAATGGTGTATAGCGATTCACAATCTCATCAGTCCGCTTGTCAGATTCCGTGTTTGACAATTTTTCCTCTGATGAAAAAATCTGGATCCGATTTATAGCATCAAAGTATATAGAATCTTCTCTTGCTGCATATCCTGCCTTAGATAAAGCTGCAGACATTGAGTGTATGTCTTGTGAGTATTGATCTACCTGCTTGAGAGATACGGGGGGTGCAACTTTCGTCTTTGCATACACCATTACCCCACCTATGGCGCAGGTTATTGCCAACAGAAGAATTATTATCTTTATTGATGTCTTCATCGTAAATCTCCTTTCTTATTTTTATGGTTAGTCGTTCCTGCTGGCGTAGTTGAACTACTCGATGCATTCTTACTGCCGTTCGGCACATTTGATTTTCCACTAATATTATTCCCAGAAGAATGTGTTGTCGTGGCAGGTGTCTGGTCTTTTGACAACCAATCTATATATCCTAGAACATTGATTAGTTTATCTTCGGGAGTGTTATAGGTCGGAGCATGTTTCCCCTGTTTTACGTTCCAATTATTATCTATAGCCATGGAGGCATTAGATGCAATTTTGGAGAAATTGACTACCGATTTCAGTTTGTCTTTCCACTCTTGGCTGAGCTTCTCAAGATTCATCTCATTCAAATCATCGAATAGACCATCTAACAATGGGTACTGATTGAGGCTATCTTTATTCCATGTTGTTGCTCCGTTTAGGTATGCAATAGCCTTTTCATCAGAATTAGTGTTCTTATTCTGTATATCAACATTGTTTTGATTATCATTCTCTACGACGGATGGAGTGCATTGTGATCGCTTTACAGTTTTGAAAGGAGGCCAACCGAAAGAAAACTCATAATCGTCCAATGCAGTCCACCCTGCATAAAGAAGCAGGATAATAATGCACGAGAGGAACCCATAGCAGAAATGTTTAATCGGTTCCCACATACTTTTCTTCAGCCTGTTGTTGCTACCTTCACCTTCATTCACCCTCTCATCCATGAGTGAATATCCTTCCACTGGAGACTTTTGGATGTGATGTTCACTCTCAAGGGTTAATATAGCATCGCCGATATGTTCTTTCCCGTTATAGCATGGGATTGAGAACTCATAGAAATGTTTCTGAGGGCGCAATGTTACTGATATTTGTTTCTCGCGTGCAAAGTTCACTTTCTCTGAGTAGGGAGAATATCCTTGCTTGGTTACTTTTATATCACAGTAGTCTTCATAAGATGCATCTGGGATTTCTATATATTCCCCATTGACAAGTTTGCCGTTAATACGCAATTCACAACCACTGACTTTCTCATAGTGCGTATCGGTAATCTGAATAGTGCTAACAGGAATGATTCTTATATATTCCATAGGCGAAATCAACAGCGAAGACAACGTATTCCCATTGTCATCTGGTGATACCGTGCATGACTTTTGAACAGCCTTAAATCCATGCCGCGCCCAGGTTATTGTTAGCGATTGACCCACATAAACCTCTATTGGTTTGTTAAAAACAACGTTGCGGGGAAGGTATGGCGTAAAACCTTTGCACACAGGTGGCTTAACATAGCAAATCTCAAGTCGAGATTTGATATTAAGTATATTATTATTACTCATAGAGATGCCCTGCCCCTTATCAAGCAGGAATATTGCCCGATATTTTTTATAATCAGGGTGTCCCACGCTATTGCCCAAGAATTCTGTTAGTATATAGTCTGTCCCTCGTCCATAAAAACGAGCGGCCACACTACCATCGGATTGAGATGTAATTCCGCAGATTGGAGTGAACAAGACATCTTTCTCTACAAAGTCTTTCGAAAACTCATTCTCGAGAGAGAGCTTATCGATCTCTTTTTCGCCCGAAATAGCATTCTCTACTATGCGGATAACAGATTCTTCCTCTTTTCCGCTAATGTCCACATTGGCTGGAACATAAATCCAAGCTGCAGTGTTGTCCCAGTCTCTACCACTGCCAGCAGGACGTGCTTTTACCACACATATAAAATATCCCAGTTGACCGATGAACTTAAGGAAATGTACAGATTTCCCTGTGCCATCGAAATTGGTCAGTTCCTTTATTAGAGAACGGGCATCACTTGCGAATCTTACCCATGTCTCATTTCTGTTAATGGCATAGGCTTCCTGTTCACCGCCATTAGTGATTTTAATTATTAGACCTAACTTCATATATTAGCCTCTAAATGTTTTTTCAAACCATCCGCGTTTGCCACCACGGAAACTTGCTGAACGTTGCAGAATCATGTTCACGACATTTTCTGCAGGGCGTGAATTGAACCGGCAATAGTTCTGGAAGCAAACTTCTCCCAAGGAAAAAGCTATTTTTTCCACTCGGCCCTTATTTATCTCATTGTCTTTACAGATTTGTTCAAGACCATTGAAAAAACCAAGATACTTCTCGTTTATGTATTGCGTAAACACATCTTTAGAAGCGTTCTTAACCTTATCTGCCTTGGTTATCATTATATAGATGGCATCTGTATCTTTCTTAAAGATACCCGTATTCTTTATATATGAAAGAGCTCCGTCAAGATAAACTCTTTGTGGAAGTCCTTCATAAAGCCTATCTTCTGCGCCATATTCAATAACAAATATGTGCATCTTTCGACTGGTTGAACGGTTGTCTATAAGAACACGTGTTAATGTATCAAGCATTACCTCATCCGTTTCAGACATGGTATCTCCTGCATTAGCCTTATACATACAACGCATCAGTTCTCCTGCCATGTCAATACAGGTTATGGGATGGATTTTACCATCCTGATCGACTAAATCAAATCCCATTTCATAGAAATCCTCCACACCAGTGCCTTGCATAAGAGTTCCGACTTCTCCATTTTGAAACAAGTTGATGAGTTTGGTCATATACCCATATCCTTGTGAACCTGTATCAGGATCCATAGACTTAGCAACACGACCACTAGCTGCAACACTGAGTATTGCACCTAAAGCACAACTCTTGCCAGAAGAAGGTATTCCCCAAAAATAAACTTCTGTTGATTGTTTGTGAATCTTGTCCAGCTTCTCTGGAGTTGCGAATGTTTGTGCGCTTTCACCATTGAACATTTTCTGAATAAACAACCTATCAATGCCAATGGCTAACAAATCGCCCACTGCGATATCGCCAGAGTTTATGAGGCGCTTTACTACACTTGCACTTAACAGATTGTGATCCTCATCTAACTTTTCCAAAAAATCTTTCTTGGAAATTTTCCTCTCTCTAAGGAAACGTTGAATCTCAGAAATGATATTGTTGTCTTTCATTTCTGGAGTCAAGGTTTTATCCGTCTGATATTGTCTGATTTGACTCACCAACGTTTCTGCATCTACTCCCATAATTTCATCCATGAGAATCTGATTAATGAGAGTTGTCGCCTCGTTAACATGGCTATTGCCTGGATTATTGCGTATAAAAGACTGCAATGCTTCTTTCGATGAACGGTCTACAGAAGCCCACAAGTCATCATCGCTATCTTTTTGAGCTTGTTTAGAACTTTCGTCTTCAATCTCGGATTTTAGGAATCGTGCTTCATCCCGGAACTGACCCTCTGGGAACATGTCGAGATATTTCTGGATAGCGTCCAAAGTGCGACTTCGTTTCGCAGCGCCCCAGGCATCTGCGTCCCCCGTCTTTAATAGCCTCTTTACTTCCTGCCGTTTGGAAGCATCAAATTGGCCATCTGTCTCTGAGACCAATTCTTCAAACGTCACAATGCCTTGTCTAATAAAATCAACAAGTTGATCGGGTTGATATTGATCTACGTTGTCTAATATATTCTGTTTCTTCATATCAAGATTTATTTGGGACTTACCCCATAAGAGTTTGTTCCTTTTTCACCATCGCCAAACAAAAGTACGATGCAATAGAATGGGATTATTTGGTACCAGCCAGAGTTTCCTCGGTCGTGGCAACGTTTTGCTCCTTGTGCCCATGCAAACCAACAATAAGGAATGAGCAGAATGAAATATAACAATAACATGCCTGCTGCAGAATCCGAATTTGTACTAGACTCCAATATTGCCTGCATGATAACGTTTATAAAGAAGCAAATAATCATAGATATTCCATATTCAAGCCTTCGTATCCTGCCATCAAAAGAAAATGGTCGGCTAAACATTCTTGGCGTAGGTTCTATGTCGTCTTCATTGGGCTTTGTTGTCTCCGCTTCTGATGAGAGAGGATTTGGTGTGTCCGTAGTAGCATCAGACAAAGAAACAACTGGAATTTCCGGCATAGGCTGTACTGCCGTAGTCGTAACGTCTGCATCTGAAGAAGTTTCTTTTGCAGAAACGACTTCTTTCGACTTGTTATCAGCCGATGGTGTGGGAGCGTCTAGTATTGCTTTAACCTGCTTCTTTAGTAGTGGTGTAAAGGCACCACCTGTTTCTTTTGTCAACTCGTATATAGACACCTCTCCGTTCCGGATGGCATCGGCAATCTGTTCCGGACTATATTCTCGAATGTTCTTCAACAATTCCTTTTTTGTAGGCATAATAGTTGTATTTAGAAAGTTCCGCTGAAAATGTCGTCACCATCAGACTCGGAATGGTCAGTAATAACCGTTTGGTCCTCATCAACCTTATTTTGAATCTTACGATAGGATGCCGAATTATCATGTTTTATATTTGACTTTGCTTTTACACCGGGAATTAAAAAATATAATCCCGTGGCGCGAGTGTTCCTTTTTTGCAGGAAATAGGGGAACATTAACATCAGGAATAAGACAAATCCTGTAATTATTGTATTTATTTGAACACTAGATTTAGTCTCATACATCTTGGTTAGTGCATCCAATCCAGATGTTGCTACTTTTATTGATGCACCATCCTTGTCGAATGATTCGACTTTTGTATTCAAGACGTTCTCATTGCTTAAAACCGGTGTAGAAAATGAGACCAATGTAGAGTGCCACAACGCAATGGCATCCTTTATTTGCTTAATATTACCTACAAGAAATGCATTCCAAACACTGGCTCCTTGGTTTGCTTCATCAATCCATGCAATCGCAACGGTCTTTATGCTGTCGGTATTCTGAGACAACAATTGAAGTTTCAAAGTACGAATATAATTCTGCTTCCTCAAATAGTCATCAGAACCAGTAAAACCAGCTTTTGAATACGTAGAAGGATGGTCTGCCTTTTCCTGCATGACTGTTGAAAGGGCATGTTCGTACTTTCCGATCCGGTCATGAGCATATATGTCGTAATCCTCAAACATCTGTTTTGCCCCTAAAATCGAGTTGTTGAATTGGGTCTCAATCTGCTCTCTGTCATGAAAAACGCCCCAAAAATGGTTATATGGAATCATTGCCCATATAAATACTATTGGGCACAAACAAATCAAAATACGTTCGATGATAATTGATCTGTCGAATTTTTCATCAACGCCTTTTGTTATCTGAGCTCCAATGAATGTTATAAGGAGGGCTATATCAATGGCTGCTACCTTAAAGACAGATGCCTTAAAATCACCACCATTTAGATAAAAATCCCCCATATAAACCACATAGCTAATGAATATCAAGCCCACAAAAGCCACTATGTGCCCCCATGAGAATTTAAGAGTTTGATTCCAAGAATATTTATTTGTTTCCATCGTTGTTTATTTCAATTTCTGTTCTATTTCATCAATTTGTTTATTGATTGCATCCCTTTGAGCTTTCAGCTTATTAAGCATATCACGAAGTGATGAATAATCGTCATCTCCTATAGCAGGTTGGGGGGCTGTCGAGTTTGAACTGTCGATACGGTTCGCGTTGTCAACAGGGCCATCAGGTATATTCCCACTCTTTACGGATTCTATTGCCTTGTCAATTAAAATCATCGGTGGAATATAGTTGTCTGTTTCTTTACCTGTCATTTGGAATACTCCTATTATTTGTGATGCCGTTAGGTCTGGATTAATAGATTTGAGCAAAGCAACGGCACCAGCGACTATCGGAGCAGCCATACTTGTACCATCGCACATCTTATAGCTGTTCGTTGGGAAAGCGCTATATATGTTAACTCCTGGTGCGGAGATGCTAGTTCCCTGAGAATAGTTCGTAAATTCTGCGGCCTTATAACTTGAATTACAGGCAGCCACATTGATAGTCTTATTCGCCACGCGACATTCTGGTGCGATTGCTGTTAATACATTGTCATTCCCCGCAGCAAATATAAGGATGGCATTCTTCTCATTTGCTTTTTTGATGATATGTCGATATACACGTTCTTCATTTTTGAAAAATTGCTCCACCACTTGTTTTTGTGCAGCGATGGGCAATTGGTCTAGTCCTGCAAAACTTGGGCCTATAGAAATGTTGATAACTTGTGCACCATTATGAATGGCATACATAATTCCACTTGCGACAGAAGAGAATGTACACATTCCATTGTCGAAAACCTGTATGGGCATTATTTTGCAATTTGGAGCTACGCCAGCAGCACCTTCATTATAATGCTCGCTAGAGCCTACTGCAAGAGCTGCCACATGTGTCCCATGTCCTTGTCCTGCACTGAGAGTTCTATTCTGTGTAAATACATTGTATGCTTTATAGAAACGCCCCTTGAACATTGTATGTCCAACGTCTATACCATCATCTACAATAGCAACAACTATGTCAGATTTCCCTTTGGTATATTTCCATGCTTCCTGAACGTGAGTTGCTTTTAGATGCCATCCCTTTTCTTGTATGGCATTTTGTTTACTGTCAAAACCATGCAGCACCATAATAGATTCATCTACCACGAAGAAGTCCTGACCTGGTATTTTGGTATTGAGTTCTTCACGAACCTTATTCCGTTGATTTTCCGGAATCTGAATCTGAATCATCTTAACATTAGGATCATAGCCAATTATTGCAAACGATTCTGATGGGTATGCTGTTTTGAAGTCATGTGCCCATTTGTCAAGATCGGCATTTTCATCTTCAAAGTAAATGTTCAACCTATTAGCGATAACGTCTGGCGTCCCCGGATTTGAAATGACAGGCGGTATAGCTCCGTCATCTCCAACGATTGGTGATACCACACCGTTTTCTGGTAGATTCCCATTGTCATCAATAATACTACCAACATGTCCGTTATCATCGCGAACATTACCCTCTGCTCCAGTAATCCTATCCACTACGGCAACAGAATCATCGGACAATACGGGGTTGCCAAAGACATCTCTATGATGGTACCCACTACAACCGACGCATCCCCTCAACAGCCATGATAGAAGCCACAATAAAAGTAATGCAAGTAATAGCCACAATAACCATTTTAAACACCCTTTGCCCGCAAACAAACCAGTTAGCCAAAGCCAGAACTTTTTATACCAAGGAATGTCCTTTTCGTATTGGGCTATAAAGGTTTTGTCTTCGGTTAATGAGTTCAACGGAGATTCATTCCAACCTGTAAATTTGTATCCTTTATCAGCTTTTACTGATGGAACTTCGTTTGACAACATCGCAGCCCCCATTGGCTTTAGCCATTCTGACTTTCCTTGTAAAGTGCCATGTTCCCCTGCAATAAAATTGCATTTTACGAAATCTTGGACTATATCGACAGAAAACAATGTGTCTGAATTTATTGGGGAATTTGTTGAAGGCTTCCACCCGTTAAATCGATATCCGCGATTTGCCTGAACATTAGGAATTTCTGACGGAGATAAAACATGTCCCTTCGGGCAAGTTAAAGAGGCTTCTCCTATGATTTCGCCATTTGTGTCGGAGACAAAAGTCACGTGACACATATCGCCAGGTGTGATAATGGGTACATCCTGCTTATATAAAGCAGTGAATGTAATCTCATCATTTACCACGTAGCCTTGTATATCACAAGGACTCCAACCTACTAACTCATAGTCAGTGTCAACGATAAGTTCTGGTATATCTTGATTAGATAATTTGTCGCCTTTCTTTCGGTTTATGGCTGCACGATCTGGATACTTAAGTCTTCCATGTTGGCCAGCATCAAAGCGTATTTTGAATTTTTCATCACGCTTCAAATCTTTTACCCATGCGCCATTAATTACATACTTAGAGGTATCAGGACGCATACCCCAACATATTAGAACAACTTTCTCATCGTAACAATATATGAAATCATCATTGATATATTTCAAGGCTCCCGATAATATCAGAAGTTCATCGGTAGATAGGTGAGCTAATGCTTCCTTATAATGCCTGACCGTTTCATTTTTGATGCTTTCATACTTAATTTTGTCTTCTCCAACTAATTCAGAGAAACAAACCGGAGAATCATTCCATTCATCTACATACCAATGGATTTGGCCATCTTCATAATAGGGAGTGGCAAAAAAAGACTGATAACCTACATCAATATGTTTCTTTACCACACTCTGAACGCTCTCATATCTACGATAAAGAGGATCAGAGCCTATGCCTTGATAGTCCGTAAAATCTGTGTCATCAACGTAACACAAATGTTTCTTATTATAGAATGTCGCTCCTGCCATTTTCAATTCGCTTTGTACAAAGACTTACATTCATCGATAATCTGCTTGATTGTCTCATTAGCAATTGGGTCACAGTGAGAAACATCTGCCGAATATAAAAGGCCTATTATCAATAGATTCTTCCATCGCTGGAAATTATCCCAAAATGGGAGTTTCATCAAGGTTTGTATAGAAACGGAAGTCGGATCTGTTGCTTCATCAAAAGCAGTAAGGACATCCAACAAATCGATTTGTCCATGAGTAGCACTGCTGGCGGCAGGGGACAAATCAATTGTAAGATGACATGATTCCGCTTTTTCTCTGATTGTTTGCAAATCAGATTCTTTCATATACTCTCGTCCCACTGTACTTACAAAGTTATTCAACGTAAGTGATGCAAAATCAGCAATTGCATTTGGGAGATCGTTGTCTGGGAAAACACGTGAATATGTATCGATTTTAGATGAGATGATTTTCCGCACTCCGAGTTGTTTGCATAATGTCTGTAGCATAAATGCTACTTCGTCAGAATGGGGCAGGTACTTTTCCAAGCCTGCTGTTTGTTTATTGATAAACGAAGACCAGCATTCAAGAATACTATTGGATACGACATCTGCAACAGTTGCTGCCACATTACACTCATTCGAAACGACATCATCGACAGTAAAACCGCTTTGCGCAAAATCAGCCTCTAGAACGCTTATATCACAGGCGTAGTAATCACACAATTTTTGTATGTTACCTTCTTTATCATCATTCGGATTGATACCAGCCATAGTTCGGATAAGCATGATTTCATTAAAATCTTTGGGAGTTTCCGTCTTTAAGATTACAATGTCATATGCTATCTTACGCAGGTCGCTGACAGGAACCATCAGTTGATCAATAATCCTGCCAAAAATTTCTGGACGGGTACCAATACTTCTATCCAAGGAACGCCTAATATTACCCGCTATAGTTCTGGTTCTGATATTATTTTGTTCTTTATCCTCAGGCTCGTAATACGTATTTAACTTTGCAAGAAGTTCATCTCTTATCCCAACCAACTCTTGTAGATACTTTTCACGACGTGCCAACTCTAAAACACCAGATATCGCATCTAAATCTCGGATAATGGCTTTTGATCCATCATTGTTTATCGTTGCGACTTCGCTCCAAGTTTGTTCTGGATTCGCAAAATGCTTTTTTACAAAATCGTTTTGCAGGAAACTCCGCTGGAGGTCATTGAGATATTCAGGGTAATCCTCGTGGGTGTGGACAGATTTTTCTGGTGATTTTACTTCGCCATCTTTATAACCATCAAAGACTTGATTCTTGCATGACCAATAGAAATCACGGAGCAGATAAATATTTTGAAATGCCTCACTACGGAAAAAACCTCCTTTCACAACCCAATGGTCAAACCATGTTGCAGGTTTGATAATCTCTGGGAAAACCGTTTTAAAACGTTTCCAATGTTCATTGAGAAGTTCGAAGTTTGAACGTGTGTCGTTTTTGGTCTTCTCTAACTCTATATTGAACTTCGTGGCGACAAAGAACAAAGGTGAAATACCATTTGTCCTAACTAGGTTTTCTGTTCGTTCTTCAGGAGTTTTACCGATATTGCATTCAATCCAATCATTGATAGTCTCACCTAAAGAAGGTTCATTCTTCTGATCGTTATGATGACAAAATAATACAGAACTAATACGCAGTGAACGAGAATACTTCTGGAACAAGTATGCTACCTTACCGCGTCTTAGAATTGTTGGTAGTACAGTACTGATTTCCTGCTCCTTAAATTTCTCTCGAGAGCGTGCACCTGGGAAATCAAGCAAATCAAGTTTACGCAAAAATTTGCGATTCCCTGCTATTGATTCTGGCAAAACAAATGTAAGTTCTGCTATGAGAGCTGACAGAGATGCTTTTTTGAAGTTCTGAGCCAAGAGGTTTCCTTCTACGTCATAAACATCTGTAAAAAGTTCGTCTTTGGTTTCGTTTTGAAGCCCACAGACAGAATCGAGCCACTCTATTTTTAAAAGTGTTCCCTTTTCTCTCAACACGGCATCAAAAGGCACGTAAACTTCAGTCTTGAATCGAAGTTGCTTAAATTCATTGATGAGAACCGTGAACAAACGGCTAAGTTCCGGATTCTTATTCCATAACAGCGAGAACACTTTAATCCAGTTGTCGCATGATATGTATTTAATTCGCGAAGGTATAATCTTTCTGAAATCTGATTTGATGACATTAAGCGCATTTGAGCCTAAAACATCTTTGACATAATCGCAAATATCCTTAATGTCATCCTCCGTTAAATCATCTTGAACTACAGCCGTTTTTCCTTGCCACAAAGAATGCAATTCACTTAGCTCCTTATTGATTTCCTCAGAAGATAATGCAGTCTCGGCATAAATTTTCAAATCATTGAAATATGAATCGACCAATAACATCACGATGTCAGCGATAGAAAGATTGCGAACCTTTACATAATCTTTTATTTTATTGTTGTCATCGTTTATAGTGAATCGTGTTATGACACCTGTTGATTCTGTTTTTGAAGTGTTGCCACCGCTAGGATTTAATTCGTCAATAAAACTATATTCCTTTCCCTTGTTGGTAATGACAAAGGGAGCATTGGGCGCAGACAACAGGCTGCTCATTAAGTAGGATTTACCTACTTGACTTTCGCCATAAGCCGCTGCCGAGCAATTTTCCTCAAGCGCGTAATAAATTCGTTTGAGTCTTCGACGATATTCTTTCAGTTCTTCGACAGGGAACGTATCCTTGCCAAATTTACCGGCCCACGCAATGGAGTTTTCTATGATTGCTAATTGTCGAAATATATCTTGCTTCATGTCACATCACATTATTGGATTTCAAAAGCGCCAGAATCCAACCAATATCGTTCGTCTGCGCCTAAGCTTTGGATATTAATTTCTATGTTATTGTCGGCCAAATCATTGCCATCCTTATCCGTTATAGTGGAGATGCGTAATGTTTCTTTGTCATCTTCCTCACGTTCGATAGAGAGATGGAATGGCATACGCAGCTTTAAGTCGTCTATGTATTCTTTGACTTTCGCAAGAACTTGTACATCGTTCATTGGGCAGCCATCTTGTATAGACTTTCTCAACAACTTATCTGCAATCTTATAACTATTGAAATCAATCACATATAACTTCCTCGATGGATAAGAATCGATGCCTATCTGCCTTACACTTAGCATTGTCGGTAATGAACTTACCATCAATTCACCGGAGTTTTTATCTGGTTTAAGGAAATATTCTATCGGCTGCCCTTCTCTAGTCGCCTCAATGTAATTGATGACTGATTTTAAGTTATGGTCAAGTTTTGACTTGTCGATGACAAATCTGTCTAAATTGGCTAACGATGTCGCGTAGTAACCTACTAAAGCACCCATAGCCACTATTGTCTTGGGATTAGTTATATAGCCAGTGTTGTCATCAAACGGATACCAATGACCAACATAATAGTTGTTCAGCAATATTAGCCTGTTGGGAGACACTGCATAGTACTTAAGAAAGATATTTCGTATAGGTGACAACGAAGAGGGACGTCCTGATAGAAGCACAATGTCGCAGCTATAAGCATACATAATTGTAGCGATCTTCTTCAGCAATGGCTCAAATGCTCTTGCTACTACTTCTGAAACGAACTCTTTGTCATAAACCCATTCCAAATCTTCCAATTGAAAACCAAAGAATTTTTGGAATCCAACTTTAACCCTATCATTCGGTGGACAGTCGGAGAAGACTTCTGAAAATCTTACGACACAATCACTGGCATCATTGGATAGCAGTTCTAAAAAATGATTCATCAAAGGAATCGAATACTGCATATTAAAATCACGTCGCAACTGACGGTCTGCTAAAGTCTGTCCGTTAGCATCTGGCCCAAAGAAATTACGCAGGATCTGGCGATAGGAGTCTTCACTTAGCCCACGCATCTGCTTTCTTAATGCGCTTTGAGGAGAGAAGAACATGACTTTTTTAATCAATTCATTCAGCATCTCGTCTCCCGCATAATAATAGCTATCATAGAATAGTGGGTCTGGCGTAATGGTAGTTACATCGCCCTTCGTATAACTATATCTGCTTATCATCAGGTCAGATGTACCAGCCCCTATATCTATGGAACCTATAGTTAATTCAGGTTGATTTACGCCATCTTGTCTTTTGCCATAAAGGTTGAAGAACTCTTGGCATGAACCTTTGTATTTATAGCCGACCTCTCCATATATATATACTAATTGCGAGCATGTTGCCTCATCATAGTACCATTTACTCTCTGTATCCTTAAACGATGGTGCCGCTGGAACAATATCCACCTTATCAGAAACGCCCTTGAACGTATTGAGTAGCTTTACAGCATCACTGGCACAACGAACTAAGGCCTCCCGTTCTAGCTTTGACATTGCTGTCGGACATGTTACAACAATCCGGCGAACTTTGCGTGGCATAGACTTATCTCCACGGTCGGTACGATACTTGTCGCTATTTATTTGCGTCTGAGCTTGAACAATCATTTCCAAGAAAGCGAACGTCATAAGCGAACGTCTTGAATAATGATAAGATTGTCCACCTTTTCCTTTCTCAGCTAATCTGCCATCACTTTGGATGTGCTCACTTATACCAGGTATGTTAAGGATATGGTTGTCCTTTTCCCCATCAAGAACCATGAATTTCCATTCCTCTTTATTTTTACGGCCATCCCATAGATATCTTTTAGGACTGGACAAAGTGGACAATTTTTCTTGACTACCATCTATTTCTGTTGCACGATGGATAAGATAGTTAGCTTCTTTGCCCAAACGAACATAACTTGGATATACAAACTGACGGCTACCTTGAATACCAAAGTTTCCGATGTCAACTTTGCGAAACGCTAATCGCATATCGAACGGTTCCTTATAACCATTTAACGCATACCCTGCAGATCCTTCATGAAGGATGTTCGTATAGTCCAATAATTCCAGATGGTTAACCTGATTAAAATTGGTATTGTCTTCAACAAGCAAAGCTGTTGTTCGTGAATTGCCAATATCAACCACCATGTCAACATCTTTGGTGACGACATCATTGTTTTTGTACAGTTTCACCTTGGGGAAAAGATGCTTCTGGGCTATATAATCAATCAACAGATAATATGATGCCACATAACTTAGTTTCCGACCAACACGAATACGACCAACTGAGGCCACATCAGGGTGAACCAACTTAAAGAGATAGTTGTTGATGTACTCCCATTCCTGTCTTGGTGAACAATAATCCATTAGCAGGAACTCATGGTCACACACGTCAAAGTTCATCTCAGTTGTAAACTGATCAGGAAACATTGGACATTCAGCATATTTATCCGAAGACTCTGTAGTGCGAGTATCAAAAGCTAAAAGAACCTGATACAATTTCTTTGAATCATCATCAGACTGTAGTGGCACCAACTTAAAACGGCTCCAATTTAAAGCGCCGAACTTGAATTTTGTAGCACTTCGCCTGAAAAAATATGGGATAGGCAGCCATTTATTCTCAAAAGCAGAAAGCGTATTTGCCTTGTCTGCAAAATTCATTTTGAAAACTTCACCTTTTATCGGTTCATTGTCATCAGTTTGAATCGGATGTATGCCTTCATCATTCAAAGCACTTATATCAATGTCGCCATTTCCTGTAGCCTCCTTGAGGTAGCCATTGTCATAGAGTTCCTTTTTCTTGTAAAAATAGCGATTCGTTTCTGTCGTAACCTCTTGGGTAAGATCTAAAATCCACTCACCTTCCGAAGTGTCATACCATTCATGAAACCATAAGGTGAACTTCTCCCTAAGGTTTATTTCCATAGGGAAAGTCGTCATATGAATGCCTGTATTTGCTATCAGAGAATAATCCATTTA
>CAZPLS010000026.1:5081-18571 GCA_964587685.1 uncultured Dialister sp. | reverse complement strand
GCCGAACCTCTTTCATACGTAACTTTATCACAGCTGCTTGGCAATGTCAATGGCAGAGATGGGAAGCCTTTTATCAATGAAGATGGTACTCCCAATTTTGCTCCAGACCTGGTGATGTTCTCTATCAGCGATGGCGCAGGCGTTTATCGTACTGACGACGAGATGGCCGAGATGGTACGCCAGTCTCATCCGAATGCGCAGAACTGGGAACGCACAGAACATGGCGTGACCTTTGAAACGCCGGATGGCAGACGCTGGGAATACCAGTTTGAAGACGAAATCATTCTGACGGAAGAGCAACTGGCCCAGGCCAACGAGGACTATGGCGGAACGCTTACGGGGAATGAAAGAGTACAGGGCCGGGCGACAACGACGGCAGACAGGAAGGCGCTTATCACGCTGACCCGTGACAGCGAGGAAGGAACGGCAGACCACGAGGCATTCCATATTGCTATGGCTGGGGCGCTCACTGAAACGGAACAGGCGAAACTTCATGCGTATGCGGAGAAGGAGCGCCCGGGACTGTCCATGAGCGAGCAGGAAGAGTTCCTCGCCGATGACTACAAGGAATGGCAGAACAAGCGCAGGAACCGGCAGGGTTCTCTCATGGGCAGGCTGTACCAGAAGATTGAGGACTTTGCATACAAGGTATTGGATATGTTGGGTTCTGGCGGACGCAACAGTATTTACCAGAAGCTGTCGAGCGGTGAAATCTTCACGAACAGGGGCTTGAATGTCGCTGACCAGAAGATTATCGACAAGAATTCTATCCGCAGTGCGTCGGCCAAGTATCTTGAAAAGACGGCGGCCCGGCTTCGCGGAGAGGTTAAAACACCGGCTAACGTTCATGTAAGAAAAGCCAAGGGTACGACGGCGGATATGGAGCTGTGGAAGATGCTTACCACCGGCTCTCCGTCCCGCTCTACCAATCCGGGCGTAAAGATGCTGTGGAGATGGGCGCGTTCGGCCATGGATACGCAGACACGGCTCGAACGGAACTGGACGAAACAGCATGCGGATATTTTGAGGAAGCTCAAAACGGATGAGGATGTAGCGGCTCTGAATGCGCTCAACTGGGAAGGCGATGCCAAACAGCATGAGTTCACCCAGGCGGAGCTAAAGGACAGGGGCGTTTCTGCAAACGTGGCAGAGGCCTATTCAGACCTTCGGGGATTAATGAAGGACATCTATACCAATCTCAATGACGTCAAGACAATGGTGCATCCCGAAACGAAAAACAACGTGACGGAAGCCCAGCTTGCGGAAATGAAGAAGGTGAAGTTCTTCAACATTCTCAGCCAGAAGAAGAACGATGACGGCACGTACAATGTGACGCTCAACACGCCGGAATACCGCAGGTTCACCAAAACCTTCACAAAGGAAGAGCTTGCGGATCTGAAAAAGCAGAAGGACAGGGTAACCATTCTCAACGTAAGGAACGGGCAGGATGGCAAGGTCAATGCCACGGTATATATGCAGGCCAAACCCGTTGCCAACAGGGCAGGGTATATCCCGCATATTTTCCACGAGCAGATGATCGCCCGCCGGATGCTGGACAAGGAAGCCAGCGCAAAGGTGCAGACGGCAACGGGCCTTACGGAAAAGAAGGTCAACGCGCTGAAAGGCATGGAAGATGTTACCGTTCGGAAGGTAACAAAGCGCGGCAATGTGTATGATGTGGACTACACGCAGGATGTCTACAGAGTGGAAACTGTGGGAAGCGCCGAAACGCTTTCGGAAGCAGTGGACAAGGCGTCCCGCATGAGTTCGGAGAATGGGGAAGAATACTTCATCACTCCGAAAACACTCCTGTCTGACATGCATACAAACGGTGTGCTTGTGGGGGATCAGGAGTATGACCGCATGGTACAGAACCTTATGGGGCAGTACAGCATTTCCCTGCCAGAAGCGCAAGAAATGCTCCGCGGTGTGGTGAAGACGAGCAACAAGCATCGCTTTAACAGTTCGTTCATGCATCGCAAAGGGGCGCAGGGATTTGAAGAGGATTCCCGCTGGGTAATTCAACAGCACATCCGAAACTCTGCGCGCTACATTGCTATGGAGCCGTTCAAATACAAGGCTCTTAATCTGTTTGAAAGAACGTACGGCGCGTTTGGCGATGCCTACGATGCCATCAGCTGGGCAGGATGGTCAAAGGGGTATTTAATGCGGCATTCCGTGACCCGGAGGTGCGTATCAAGAGCCTCGAGAATATGGTGAAGGCCACAGAGACTGGGAATACCAGTTTGAAGACGAAATCATTCTGACCGAAGAGGAACTGACAAAGGTCAACAAGGACTATGGCGGAACGCTTACGGGGAATGAAAGAGTACAGGGCCGGGCGACAACGACGGCAGACAGGAAGGCGCTTATCACGCTGACCCGTGACAGCGAGGAAGGAACGGCAGACCACGAGGCATTCCATATTGCTATGGCTGGGGCGCTCACTGAAACGGAACAGGCGAAACTTCATGCGTATGCGGAGAAGGAGCGCCCGGGACTGTCCATGAGCGAGCAGGAAGAGTTCCTCGCCGATGACTACAAGGAATGGCAGAACAAGCGCAGGAACCGGCAGGGTTCTCTCATGGGCAGGCTGTACCAGAAGATTGAGGACTTTGCATACAAGGTACTGGATATGCTGGGTTCTGGCGGACGGGATACCCCCCATTATTTTGCGTGCAATGAATAAAAAATGTATAATAAAGAGAACAAATTTTCACAGACTGAATGAAGCGATAGAAAAACAGGAGGATCGGGGAATGGATTCACTATTTACTCTGTCCTATGATGAGAGGAAGCAGTTTGCTCCCCTTGCTGATAGAATGCGTCCTGTGAGTCTTGACGAAATTTTTGGTCAGGAAGCGGCTGTCGGGAAAGGAACGTTCCTTTATCAGATGATTGAAAGGGACACCATTCCATCGTTGTTGCTTTTTGGCCCTCCCGGCTGCGGAAAAACCACCATTGCCTCTGTTGTGGCACAGATGACCCAAAGCGATTTTGTCAGACTCAATGCAACGGCCGCAAGTATTCGTGAAATCCGCGATATGGCAGAGAAGGCAAAAGAAAATTTGAATTATTATAATAGGCGCACCATAGTTTTTATTGATGAAATTCATCGGTTTAACAAAGGGCAGCAGGATGTATTTCTTCCTTATGTGGAGGACGGTACCTTTGTACTCATAGGAGCGACTACAGAGAATCCTTATTTTGAAATTAACGGAGCGCTTTTATCCCGGCTCCGCTTAATCCGATTGCTGCCATTAAACAATGAGGCAATTGTGACTATCCTTCGCAGGGCACTGACCGATACAAATAAAGGATTGGGCCGGTACAGATATACGGCGGGCGAAGAGGTGCTGGCGCATATCTGTAACTTCGCCGGCGGAGATGCGCGTATGGCATTAAATCTGCTTGAGCAGGTGGCTTCGCTGGTTCCGTCGGGGGGAACCATTACTGACAAGGTACTTGTGCATGTTGCCGGGGAACATCGGGCATTGTATGATAAGGACGGAGATAACCATTATGATGTCATTTCTGCATTTATCAAGAGCATGCGCGGCAGCGATCCCGATGCGGCGCTTCATTACCTGGCCAGGATGATCAAAGGCGGAGAAAAGCCCTCTTTT
Organism: uncultured Dialister sp.; assembly: GCA_964587685.1. Taxonomy (GTDB): domain Bacteria; phylum Bacillota; class Negativicutes; order Veillonellales; family Dialisteraceae; genus UBA1822. Next base: position 14,945 of record CAZPLS010000026.1, on the reverse strand, counting down.
ATAGCGCGCCGGATCATGATTTGTGCGGCCGAGGATGTGGGGCTGGCAGATCCGCAGGCCCTGCAGGTAGCGGTAGCGGCCGCGCAGGCGGCGGAAATGGTTGGATTTCCTGAAGGACGCATCCCTTTGGCGGAAGCTGTGATATATATTTGTTTGGCGCCGAAGAGCAACAGTGTTATTACCGGTATTGATGCGGCCTGTGCGGAAGTAAACGGCAGGGACAGATGGTCAATTCCCCCTTATTTGAGGGATGCACATTACAGCGGAGCGGCCAAACTGGGATATGGAATTGGTTATAAATATCCTCATAGTTATGGCGGCTGGGTTGCGCAGCAATATCTTCCGGATGAATTGAAAAATGCCGTGTATTATAAGGCCTTGTCGAATGGAAAAGAACCGGCGCTCAGTCAGCAATGGAAAACCTGCATAGCGAGGTCTAAGGAGGACATGCTTTGAGAAAAAAGAAAAGCGCACGTTTGCAGGAAAAGAAAAACACCGCCTCGACACATAAATATGAAATTGCGGGCATCTTTTTTTTCTTATTCGGAGTGTTTCTCTGCATTAGCCTAATGGGCATGGATGTGGGGATCTTCGGGGGATGGATGAAAAATACACTTCATTTTGTATTTGGCGCAACGCCGCTTCTGCCCTGCCTGTTTTTGGTTTATATAGGAGCACGATATATATATAAAGGGACGGGATTTTCCCTGACGAAAAAAGGTATGCTCTGGACGGTGCTGTATGTACTGATGCTTTGCTGGATGCATCACTGGTATGTTCTTCCCGGAAAAGAGCTTGAGGTAAATGCGGTCTTAAGCTATGGCGGCATTATAGGAGGTGCACTGACACTGGGGCTTCATATTCTTTTTGGCAATGGCATAGGAACGGCCCTTGTGCTATTTGCACTGTCTGCCTCGGGGATTCTGCTTATGACGCACTGGTCGCTTACCGCCGGTGTGCAGACCATTGGGGTTAAGACGGGAGAAAGAGTGAAGCACGTTCAGACCACACTGAAAAAAAAGAAAACTGCTCTGGATGAAAGAAAACAGAGAAAAGAGATGGAAGAGGTGGAAGAAACGGAACCGCCGCAGGGGTTTCTATTTCGAAAGAGAGAAAAAAAAGATGGGATGGAAAATCCCGTTGTACCTATAGAAGTAGGGGATCCGGTAGATTCTTCTTCTGTAACGACGGAGGCTGTTTCCTATGCAGTGGGAGGGGGGGACAGGACTATAGTGAGTGATGAGATTTCTTCAGGGCCGAAAGAGGAGGACGCAGCAGAGGCCGATTTTCTCTCAGTGGAAGAAAATCTGGTTAAAAAAGAGAAAGGGATGGATGACGTGACGGAACTGCCGGAGGATAATGTTCCGCCGCCCTACCAGATCCCGCCCCTGTCTCTTCTGCACGAAGGGAAAGGTGGTACCGATTCGTCAGAAGCAGAAGCAAGAAATAATGTGGCAATTTTGGAATCCACACTCCGGAGTTTTGGTGTCAATATGCGGATTACAGATGTAAGTGTAGGGCCAACCATAACGCGCTATGAATTGGAACCGGCTCCGGGGGTAAAGGTCAGCCGTATTACCAATCTCCAGGATGATATTGCTCTGCAGCTGGCTGCTACGCATATACGTATTGAGGCCCCGATTCCAGGGAAATCTGCAATAGGGATTGAAGTGCCCAATGCGCAAAATTCAGAAGTGGCACTTCGTGATGTGCTTGACACGGCAACATTTAAAAATAGTAAAGGAAAAATTCCTGTGGCACTAGGGAAGGATATTGCGGGGAAAACCATCGTTACGGATTTGACCAAAATGCCGCATCTTCTCATTGCGGGTTCTACGGGAAGCGGAAAAAGCGTATGTATTAATACGATACTCATGAGCATTTTGTTTCATATGCCGCCGGATCAGGTGAAACTCATTCTGATAGATCCGAAGGTGGTGGAATTGTCTGTATATAATGGTATTCCTCATTTGCGCATACCTGTGGTGACAGAAGCCAGAAAGGCGGCCGGTGCCCTTCAATGGGCCGTGCAGGAAATGGAAAAACGGTATCAGCAGTTTTCCGAGGCCCATGTACGCGATATTGGGGGCTATAACAAAGCGGTACCGGATCAGATCATGCCTTTCATTGTAATTATTATCGATGAATTGTCGGATTTGATGATGGCTGCATCGGACAGTGTGGAGGATGCCATTTGCCGCCTGGCGCAAAAAGCACGAGCCGCTGGAATTCATCTTGTGCTGGCCACGCAGCGACCGTCGGTGGATGTGATTACCGGTGTGATCAAAGCCAACATACCGAGCCGCATCTCTTTTGCTGTGTCTTCCCAAGTGGATTCAAGGACCATTTTGGATATGGCCGGTGCGGAAAAGCTCATAGGGAAGGGAGACATGCTTTTTAATCCCATTGGTGCGCCAAATCCCATACGAATCCAGGGCGCCTTCATTTCTGATGACGAAGTCGAAGCAGTTACCTCTTTTATGAAGCAGAAAACGGTTTCATCGCCGGTACAGTACGAAGAAATTAATCTGGACATTCAAGAGGGAAAGGTAAAGGCAGAAGAAATGGAACCTGAAGACGAGCTTCTTCAGGAAGCGGCGGAATGGATCCTTGACACCAAAAAAGCGTCCGTTTCCATGCTGCAGAGGAGATTTCGCATTGGCTATACCCGTGCCGGCCGGCTTATGGATACGATGGAGCGTATGGGCATCGTGGGGCCCGCTGACGGGGCTAAGCCAAGGGATATTTTAATGACAAGAGAAGAAGCAGAGGAACGTTTTTTCTGCGGTCATGTGCGTTCATAAGTCCAGTAGCGGATAAAGGGAGTGTAAATGGAAAAAAGCAGGGCAATAGGCGCTATTCTGAAAGAGCAGCGGGAGATGAACGAGATAAGCTTGGACACGGTCTGCAGGAAGACCTATATTCGTCAAAGTTATTTAGAGGCGATTGAAAATGGGGATTACCAAGTCATTGGCGACATGGTGTATGTCAAGGGTTTTATTCGGAATTATGCCCAAGCCATCGGAATGGATGGCAATGAGGCAGTGCGCCATTTTGAAGGGGAAATGGATGCGGTGTCAGGCATTTCCGTTATGACAGGGGATGTGACAGGTAACAGAAATGCCAAAGGACGGAAAGCGTTTTCTCCCAGGAAAGGGCCTCGCAGGCGGCATGCGGATAAAAAGCATTTCACAAAACTGGAATGGGCCATACTCATGGCAGGTGCCATTCTGATTCTTTTGTTGTGGATCTGGATGCTGTATTTATAATGACAGATCGTGTTGGGTAGTGGGGGTTGGTATGCGCAGGAGCGGCGCTATATTTTTATTTTTGGCCTTATCGGCGGCGGTCTTCCTTGGTGTATTTAAGTACGGCATGGTTCGTGAAGAAATGCGAAAGGAAGCGGAAGCACGGACAGAAGCCATACAAACGAAAACAATTCAGATTTATACCGATTTGCCGCAGGCGATTTTTGCAGTGTTGGCGCCGGAGTTTGAACAAACTCGCGGGATTCGGCTGAACGTACAGGAAATGGCACGGGATAAGATGATTCAGGCAGGAAAAACTGGTCAAGTTCCGGATATATATATAGCATCACAGCGGGCACTGCACCTGCTCAAAGAAGACCATGTGCTGAGTCCGTATGTTTCAGACCAAACAGGTACTGTGCTGAATCGCTGCAAGGACATTGACGGATACTGGACCGGTGTGTGGCTGAATCCAGTGGTCTTTGCGGTCAATGCGGAATTTGCTGCGCTTCATCCTGATTTTGCTTACCTGTGGGATGAAGTGTTTTCTCAGCAGGATGTGCGGCTTACCATGACGGATTTCATCGCTACTGACTTTTCTGAGGAAAGTTTAATAGCTTTGGTTGAGCACTTTGGCAGAGAGGAAACTTTCCAGCGGCTTCGCAGTGCGTCCTCGCACATGGTTCAATATGGAAAATATTTATCCACGCCGGCACAAATGGCGGCCATGGACAAATGTGATATTGGTATCTCCGATTTGAATGAAGCGGAAAAGGTGCAGCAGGAGGGACTGCCAATCCGAATTATTTTTCCTGAAGACGGAACCTTTTATTACTTATATGGAGCCGCTTTAGCGAAAGAGGGCAAACAGGCAGAAGCAGCGGCCTCTTTTATGGATTGGCTGCTGAATTTTGAAGGCAGAGAAACGCTGCTGGAACAGAACGGCTATTATTTTATTCATGTCAATCATACGCGGATGATGAAGGATGACAGTCAGGAGAAAATCCGCTTCTGGCCGATAGAGAAACGATATACGGAAGAAGGAAAAAAAGAGCTGCTGGATCAGTGGCTGCAAGAAATTCGCTTTGGAAGGGACGAAAAATGAAGAAAAAAGTAGGATTTATTAGCCTTGGGTGTTCAAAAAATTTAGTCGACACGGAAAAAATGCTGGGGATTTTAAAAAGTAAGGACTACGTTTTGACGGACAATGTAGAGGAAGCAGAAATTATCATTGTAAATACCTGCACATTCATTGATGCCGCCAAAGAGGAGTCTATAAATGTACTGCTCGAAGCGGCAGAATATCGCAAAACCGGGCCCTGTGAGAGGCTCATTGCCGCGGGCTGCCTGACCCAGGAGTTTCAGATGGAGCTGGCAAAGGAAATTCCGGAAATCGATATATTACTGGGTACTAATTCTTGGCAGCGCATTTTTGAAGCGGTGGAGGCATCGTATCGGGTTGATACGAATAAGGTGCATTTTTTTGATATAGCACCATGCGAACACGAGGAAATGATTCCGCGTCTTTTGACGACGCCTGATTACATGGCCTATGTAAAAATTGCGGAGGGATGCAGCAATGGATGCACATTCTGTTATATTCCCTTTGTGAGAGGACGGATGCGAAGTCGGACGATTGATTCTGTGCGGCATGAGGTGCAGGAGCTTGCGGAACGAGGCGTGAAGGAGATCAACCTAATTGCACAGGACTTGTCCTGCTATGGCCGGGATCTGCGGGATGGGACTACTCTGGCAAAACTGCTGCGGGAACTCTGCAACATAGAAGGAATTCATTGGATTCGGCTGTTTTACCTGTATCCTACGTACTTTACGGATGAATTGCTGGAACTCATTGAAGAGGAGCCGAAAATCTGCAAGTATGTGGATATTCCCTTGCAGCACATCAGTGATGAGGTGTTGAGACGCATGCATCGGCGGGATTCCTCGCAAAGTATTCGTGCGCTTCTTGCCAGAATCCGGGCAGCCAGAAGGTCCATAACCGTGAGAACAACATTTATGGTCGGATTTCCCGGCGAAACAGAGGACGATTTCCAAAAACTGTTAGATTTCGTTAAAGAAGTAAAATTTGATAATATGGGGGCATTTATGTTTTCGCCGCAGGATGGAACTCCGGCGGCGAAAATGGATGGACAAATCCCTGAGGAAGTCAAAGAGGAGCGTTACCATCAGCTCATGTCTGTGCAGGCGGCCATCTCTGAGGAAAATAATCAAAATATCATTGGGAGAGAAACCGAAGTGCTCGTAGAGGAACTCATTACGACGGAGGATGGACAAGTACAGGCCAAAGGCAGAACTTCTTTTCAGGCGCCGGATGTAGATGGAAATGTATATGTAGATCATCCGGGGGATGTAGCGCCCGGAGATTTTATTACCGTTCGAATTATTGATGGATATGCCTATGATTTGATTGCAGAGCGCGTTGGATAGGATTCACAATAATGGTTACGGAAATTGTAACGACGGGAACTGAGTTGCTTCTGGGTGAAATTCCCAATGAAAACAGCCAATGGCTTGCACAGTTTCTTAATGAATATGGCTACACCGTAGCGTACATGACGACCGTTGGCGACAACCAGGAGCGTATGGAAGCGGTGCTGAAACAGGCATTGGGCCGGGCGGATCTGGTTATTACATCAGGAGGACTGGGCGCGACGCAGGGAGATATTACAAAGAAAGCGGGTGCAGAGACGCTGGGCTTGCCTTTTGTCTTTTATCCGAAAGAATCAGAACGTCTTCGTGACTATTATGCAAAACGAGGACGGCCGTACCTGCCGGCGCAGGAAAGACAGGCTTGGTTTGCAGAGGGTTCCGAGTTATTAGCCAATGATGTCGGCTCAGCCAGTGGATGCGTATTGTCTTACCGCGGTAAGGTGTTGGTTCATCTGCCTGGTCCGCCCTTTGAAATGAAGCAAATGGCAGAGCATCATATGATGCCTTGGCTCACTTCGCATTTTGGTTTTCAGGGAAGTATTCGATCCCTAGTCTTATCCGTTGAAGGAGCCGTGGAGACAGAGGTAGAACAAAAAATTATGGATCTCGTTATGGATCAGACGAATCCCACCGTTGCTTTGTATGCTCGCCCCGGCTATATTGCCATTCGCCTCACGGCAAAGGGAGACAATGGAGATGACGCGGTGAATCGCCTTTGGCCAGCGGCAAGGACCATTATGGAAAGGCTTCCTGTGGTACACTATAACTTAGAAGGAGATATGGGAAAGGAACTGGCCAGGCTTCTGCTGGACAGGCAGCTCACAGTCAGCGCGGCGGAATCTTGCACGGGGGGCCTAATTGGTAAATTGCTGACAGATTTGCCGGGAAGCTCTGCATATTTTAAGGGAAGCGCAGTGACCTATTGGAACGATGCAAAGGAGGAAGTTTTGCACGTATCACCGAATACGCTGGCAGCCTATACGGCGGTGAGCGAGGCCTGTGCTAAAGAAATGGCCGAAGGGAGCCGTTCATTATTTCATACCCATATCGCTGTATCCACGACGGGTTATGCTGGCCCCGGCCGCGGGGAACGAAGCGAGCCGGAAGGGCTTGTGTATATAGGAATAGCGGGTCCGGCCGGAACGGAGATTCATGAGGAACGTTTTTTTGGTTCCAGGAAAAGTGTGCGATACGGCACAGCCGGAAAGGCTTTATATTATGCTGCAGAGTATATCAAGGCGCATTGTATTGGAAAAAATATAGATAAAAGTAAGGAGGAGAATTGAATGGCAACGATGCAGTCCGGTAAGGATAAGATGAATGAGGAGAGGAAAAAAGCTTTAGAAAACGCCATGCACCAAATTGAAAAAGAATTTGGAACTGGTGCGATTATGCGCCTTGGTGATATGGGGACCAAAATGAACCTGGAGGTGGTGTCCACCGGATCGCTGGCCTTGGATGTAGCGGTTGGCGTTGGCGGATATCCGCGCGGACGGGTTATTGAAATTTATGGACCCGAATCATCCGGGAAAACGACACTTGCTCTGCACGCTATTGCGGAAGTTCAGAAACGCGGCGGCGTGGCGGCATTTATTGATGCAGAACATGCATTAGATCCCATTTATGCCCATCATCTTGGGGTCGACACGCATGAGCTTTTGATTTCACAGCCGGACTGTGGAGAACAGGCGCTCAATATTTGCGAAGCCATTGTACGCAGCGGAGCTGTGGATATTGTTGTCATCGATTCTGTAGCTGCTCTTGTTCCCAGACAGGAAATCGAAGGGGATATTGCAGACCAGTCTGTTGGCCTACAGGCAAGACTCATGAGCAAAGCCATGAGAAAGCTGACCGGTGTTATCAGCAAATCGGGCGCCATTGTTATATTTATCAACCAGCTTCGTGAAAAGGTGGGCTCGGCGTATGGCAATCCGGAAGTAACAACCGGAGGCAGAGCGTTAAAATTCTACGCTTCGATTCGCATTGAGGTGCGGCGGGCGGACGCCATAAAAAATGGTACAGAAGTGATTGGTAACCGTACACGGGCTAAGGTTGTTAAAAATAAAGTGGCGCCACCGTTTAAGGTAGCGGATTTTGACATCATGTACGGAGAAGGAATTTCCAAGGAAGGAACCCTTCTTGATATGGCAACCAATATGGGGATTATACAAAAGAGCGGTGCATGGTACTCCTATGGAGGCGAGCGCGTTTCTCAAGGGCGGGAGAATGCGAAAAAATATTTAATAGAGCATCCCGATAAAGCAGAAGAAATAGAGAAAATTATTCGGGATACGCTCATGGCTGAACCGGAAGTCTTTGAAGATGGCGTGATTGCTGCGGCCGATGAAGAAAAATAAGTATACGGCCTATGAGGCGGCGTTACATCTTATTGGATACCGTGCACAGAGCGAGTGGGAATTACGAACGAAGCTCAAAAGGAAAGGATATGAAAATAACGACATTGAAATGACGGTGCAGCGGCTGATTAAAGAGAAGTATGTAAATGATGAGGAATTGGCCAAGGAAATTTTCCTGTTGTATCGAGATAATCTGACATATGGAGACCGGTACATTCAGCGGAAATTGCGGTCCCGTGGTTTGACAATAGATGACCATTTGACAGAAGAAGAGGAAATAGAGAAGGCTGAGAAAGCGCTTCTCGTAAAAAGGCGAATCATACCGGGGTTTGACGAAAATTACAGAAGAGCGGCCGGATTTCTTCTGCGAAGAGGATTTTCGACACATACAATCGTGCATGTTCTCCGGATGTTCCCTGATGAATGAAATTTTACAGCAGTTGCTATATGCCGCTGCTGTTTTTATTTGAAGATGTAAAAGTCAATTTGTCTAACGCCAACACTTTTCTATTGACCATTTGATTAATTGACTTTATAATAAGGTGGGATATGAAATATGGTTATTGATTGGATTGTGTATATGTGAGCAAGGCAGTGATACTATGGTTAGCAATATGCTGTCTGACAGGATTGAGAACTTTATCCTGGAGCAGATGAGGAAACAGTCCACGTCCGTCATTGTTCTCAAGCGGAAAAAAATAGCAGAAATGCTGGACTGTGCTCCTTCACAGGTCACCTATGTGATCAACACTCGATTTGGTACCAATCATCGGTTCCGGGTCGAATCGAGGCGGGGAACGGGTGGATTTATCAGAATATCGGTACTCCAGGAGATGGAGGAGCGGAAAGGAATTCCTGAAAAAACAGACTTTCAAGGGGATTCTGCAGTGGAATCGTTTTGGGAATCGTATTTCTACATGCTCATTTCCACCGGGTCAATTACCATGCGCGAATATTTAATGCTCCGTGAACTGGTGGAGGTTATGATGAATCATTGTCCGACGGAGCGCAGAAAAGCTGTCGCAGAGGATGCGATAAAGCGCATTGGTCGGATTATAAGGGAGGGAAAATAAATGCTGTGTGATCGGTGTCATAAAAGAGAAGCGGCAATGCATTATACGCAGATTATTAACGGACGGCGTACAGAGGCGCATTTGTGCACGGAATGTGCAGCAGGAAGTCCAATGTTTTCAGGCAGTGCATGCGGAAAAATGGATTCGTTGTTTCATTCCCTCTTTGACGAGTCCGTTTTCAGAAATTTTTGGAGAGATCCAATGGATCAGATGGAGAAGCTGGCGTGGCCCGCAGGGTTTGTCACAATGGATGCGAGAATTAAGGCAAGAGAATCAAACGGACCGGTTTCTTACAAGGTCCTCAGAGAAAGTTTGAAACCTTTTTATCAAAAGGGGCAGAACAGTGTGCCAAGTAATGAGGCAGGAGCAGAAGAGCCAAAGGGAAATAGGGAAGGCCATTTGGCTTCTACGGTGCAGGAATTGAGGAAGCAACTGGCTTTGCTTGTGCAGGAGGAGAAGTATGAGGAAGCTGTGCGGCTGCGTGATGAAATCAAGCGGCTGACGGCCAAAGAAAATGATCATGATGAATGAGCATATTCCTGTAAATTCGTGGCATTATATACATGCTGAGCATTAGAAAAAAGGAAACAAGAGCGAGAACGCAGACAAAAAGAAGCCTTTGGCTGTGATTGTACAGCCAGGAACATAGAGATAAAGAAGATATTGATATATTCTTCCCCAATAAGGAGGGATTTTTATGGAAAACAGATATACGGACGGAGTAAAACATGCATT
>CAZPLS010000026.1:0-4981 GCA_964587685.1 uncultured Dialister sp. | reverse complement strand
AATAAGGAGGGATTTTTATGGAAAACAGATATACGGACGGAGTAAAACATGCATTTAAGTTTGCTGCGGAAGAAGCGGTAAAATTGGGCAGCGAAACTGTTGATACAGAACATTTTCTTCTTGGCATTGCTCATGAAAGAGACAGTGCAGGGGGGAAAATTTTAAATGCGGTGGGCGTAACAGTAGAAAATATAGAGGCACTTCTGCAGGGCGCATACAGAGGAACCTTCTTCAGAAGCTTTGGCCAGAGCGTATATATCTCACCGCGCGCAAAACGAGTCATGGAAATGGCGGTGGAAGAAGCTAATGAAATGGGGAACAATTATATTGGCACGGAACATATGCTTCTGGCTATTCTTCGCGACGGCGGCGGACTTGCCGTACAAATTCTCCAGCGCCTTGGTGTAACGCAGGATAATCTGCAGAAAGCCTTTGAAAGCGTGCTTGCAGAAGACGGCGGCAAAAAAGGCGGCAGTGAAAGCCTTGGTGACTTGGCGGACTTTGCTGTCGATTTAAATGAAAGGGCCAAGCAGGGGAAAATAGATCCGGTTATTGGTCGGTCGGAAGAAATCAGCCGAGTAATTCAGATTTTATCCCGGCGGAGCAAAAATAATCCAGTCCTTATAGGGGAACCTGGTGTGGGGAAGACGGCCATTGCGGAAGGCCTTGCGCAACGGATTGTCGACAATGATGTGCCGGAAATTTTAAAGAATTGCCATGTGATTTCGCTCAACATGTCTTCCGTGGTAGCAGGGACGCAATACCGCGGACAATTCGAAGAACGACTGAAAAAGGTGATTGATGAAGTAAAGAAGCATTCTGACTGGATCCTTTTTGTGGATGAAATTCATACACTTGTTGGGGCCGGTGCAACAGAAGGCTCTATGGATGCAGCCAATATTATGAAGCCGGCCCTTGCGCGGGGCGAGCTGCGGTGTATAGGTGCAACGACACTGAAAGAGTATAAGAAGTACATCGAAAAGGATGCGGCTCTTGAACGGCGTTTCCAGCCGGTAAAGGTGGGTGAGCCCACACCTGAGGAGACGATTGAAATCCTTGAGGGTGTGAGAGATCGCTATGAAGCGTTTCATAAGGCAAAAATAACCGATGAAGCGATACGAAGCGCGGTCATGCTGTCAAATCGGTATATTACGGATCGGTTCCTGCCGGATAAAGCCATTGATGTCATCGACGAAGCAGCGGCTAAGATTCGCATGGAGGCTTCCTCCACGCCGGAAGAGCTTAGGAAGAAAGAAGAGGAACTGGCCAATATATTGAAGGAAAAAGAAGCGGCTGTTTCCAGTCAGAATTTTGAAAAGGCCGCTGTTTATCGAGACCAAGCCAAGCAGCTCACAGAAGAGGTGAATAACCTGAAGAAGGATTGGAAGGGAGCGGACCAGGATCATTTGACCGTGACGGCGGAGGATGTGGCAGAAGTGGTAAGCAAATGGACGGGGGTGCCAGTGCAAAATTTGAAGGAGAGCGATTCAGAAAGACTGCTCCATTTGGAAGATGAACTGCATAAGCGGGTGATCGGGCAGGATGAAGCGGTGCATGCCGTAGCTAAAGCCATTCGCCGTGCTCGGGCTGGATTGAAAGATCCCAATCGGCCCATAGGATCGTTTCTGTTTTTAGGTTCTACGGGCGTAGGAAAAACCGAATTGGCAAAAGCACTTGCAGAATGCCTTTTCGGCAGTGAAAAGGCGCTGATTCGTTTTGATATGTCGGAATATATGGAGAAGCATGAGGTGTCCCGTCTGGTGGGAGCGCCTCCCGGATATGTAGGCTATGAAGAAGGAGGGCAGTTGACCGATAAGGTGCGCCGGAATCCTTACAGCGTCATTCTTTTTGACGAGGTGGAAAAGGCGCATATGGATTTCTTCAATATCCTGTTGCAGGTGCTTGATGATGGACGCCTCACCGATGGACAGGGGCGAGTCGCGGATTTCACTAATTGCGTCGTGATTATGACAAGCAATCTGGGCTCCATGAATTTAAAAAATCAAATGAAACAGCTCGGATTTAAGACGGACAAGGGCAGTGTGCAGCAGGAGAATAATTTTGAACAAACGAAGAAGATCATTCTTTCTGATGTAAGACGTACCTTTCGGCCGGAGTTTATTAACCGAATTGATGAGATGATAGTATTCCATTCCCTGTCTGAAGAGGATTTGAAACGCATTGTGAAGCTTCTTTTGTCAAGGGTTCAGAAAAAGCTGGACCAGTTTTCTGTCAAAATGGAGTTCACGGAAAAAGCGGAAGCGTATCTTATTCAAAATGGCTCCGATTTTGAATATGGAGCCCGTCCGCTGAAGCGCAGTATCCAAAAAGAGATTGAAGATCCGATTTCGGAGTTGGTTCTACAGGGCGCCTTTAAAGGGAAAAGCACGCTTTGTGTGGATGTGGATGAAAAAGATAAACTTACCTTTGTGACAAAGTAACAGCAGGTGAAAGTGTGGAAATGCAGATGAATTTCCACACTTTTTACATGGGGAAAATAAAAATAGCCATGCTATAATAGAAGAAATTTACTCTTATCGGTTAAGAAATGAGGGATATTCATGGACAGAGAAGATTTTGATAAAAAGCTTATCGAAGAGGGCGGCACCATGAAGGCAGAAAACCAGGGTTCAGGACATACTAAAAAATGGCTGGTTGTTACAGCCATTTTACTTATTGTCGTCGGTGGTGCAGGCGGTTACATGATGCATGATCTGCCTTTCATGAAGGCGAAGACGCAAAGCAATTACGAGATGCCTAAGGCACCGTCTCAGCCGGATTTTGAACTGCCTGCGATGAGAAATACGGCTGTAGTAGAAGCGGTTAAAAAGGTAGGACCTGCAGTGGTGGGGATTACCACGCAGATTTATGATCGAGATTTATTTAACCGTAGGATTGAAGTCGGACAGAGCGTTGGCTCCGGGGTTATTTTTGATAAAAAAGGGTACCTTGTCACAAATAACCATGTGGTGGGCAACAGCGCAAACGTAAATGTTTGTCTTTCCAGCGGAGAGACCGTACAGGGAACGGTAGTAGGTGCCGATTCGTCCACAGACCTTGCAGTGGTGAAAATTGAAGGGAATGAGGAACTGCCAGTGGCAGAATTTGGAGATTCGGACCGCTTACAAGTAGGGGAGACCGTTATAGCCATTGGAAATCCTTTGGGACTTGAATTTCAGGGGACGGTTACCGTTGGCGTAATCAGTGCGCTCAATCGCACCATGGACAATATAGAGCAGAGATTCCGTCTTATTCAGACGGATGCAGCTATCAATCCGGGGAATTCGGGAGGCGCGCTGGTAACAGCTGATGGCCTGGTGGTTGGAATTAACAGCGCTAAGATAGCAAAGGCGGGTGTGGAAGGCATGGGCTTTTCCATCCCGATTAATCAGGCGAGGGCTGTTATTGAAGAATTGATTCAAAATGGACGGGTTACCAGGGCCTATTTGGGATTGTATGGCGCGGATAAAGATATAGCGCAGCGCTATGGATATCGTTGGGATAATTCGATTCAGGGCGTACTGGTTATGCGCGTGGCAGGAAACAGTCCACTTTCCCTTTCCGGAATCCGGCCAGGAGATTATATTACCGCCATTGAAGGGAAAATGACTAACTCGGTCAGAGATATCAGAGATATATTGGATAATTACAAGCCGGGAGATACGGTGGCCATTACGTACATTCATGATGGCCGTTCAATGCAGACGGAGGTTATGCTGAGCGAGGCGCCTAAGGAATGAAATTCACCATTGCATGCATTGGAAAAACGCAGAAAAAGTGGATCAAAGACGGAATCAGTGAATATGTAAAACGTCTGGCGCCTATAGCCAAAGTTCAGATTGTGGAGTTGGAAGAGGAAAAGCCGCCCGCCAATTGGTCAGAAGCTGTTAAAGACAGTTTGTTGGAAAAAGAGGGGGAGAAACTTTTAAAATATGTCAGGAAAAGTGATTATGTCATTCTTCTTGACGTATCGGGAAAGGAAGTGTCCTCGCTAGAGGCGGCATCGTTGATTCAGAAACAGATGCTGGACGGGATTAGCAACTTTGTGTTTTTGATTGGTGGTCCCTTTGGAAATGGGAAAAATGTAAGGGCCCATGCGAATTTTTGCCTTTCCCTGTCGCCAATGACCTTTACGCATCAAATGGCACGGCTTATTTTGGTCGAGCAGCTGTACCGATCTATGAAAATTATACGAAACGAGCCGTACCATCTCTGATGAAAGCGGTTGCAGGCTTCCGTATGAGTCACATGGCGCAGTAGAGAACGGGGTAAAAATAATTTTTTTACGCACTATTAAGTAATAAAAAAAGTCAGGTAAAATAAAAAAAGCATAGATAATACGCATAATTTCAGGAAAGGGAGTAGATTTTATGTGTGCGAAAGAATATCAGGCCAAAGATTTTATGGAGAAATATGTTTTTACTGTGCCTCCAACCATTACGATTCATGAGCTGATCCGTGCATTTGTGGCGCACAATGTGAGTGCAATTCCCGTGGTGGATACAAATGGGACATTGTTGGGAATCGTGTCGGAAGGAGACCTGTTATATAAAAAGGTTCGCCCGAGAATCCCTCAGCATATTAATGTTTTGGGAGGGACGCTGTATTACTGGGGATATGGCCGTTATGCCAAATCTTTTCGGAAAATGCTTGCCACAGAGGCGGAGCAGATTATGACAAGAGATGTCATCTGCGTTACGCCAGATACGGAGATGAGTGTTATTACGACGCTTATGGTTGATAAGCATTTGAAGGTGGTACCTGTTGTTGCAGAAAACAATAAACTGGTCGGTTTGATTACCAGACATGATATTCTTGTCGTGTTGGCGCTGAAGGAAAAGGAAGAGCTGGAAAGTTTGCCGGATGAGGAGGAATCGCTTTGAAAAGCGAATGTGAGGCACGTTGCACCTTAAGCGGTTAATGCACTTTTGTCCGTAACAGGCGGGTGAAAGAGTTGACAGGAAATATGATGCAACTAAAA
>CAZPLS010000025.1:0-19495 GCA_964587685.1 uncultured Dialister sp. | reverse complement strand
GTTTTCCCAAAAGTATACTCTTTTAAAAAGGCGGCCGCCTATTGAATTTGAGGGGGCCGGTCTGTAAAATAGTACTGTATCGTCATAGCGATTTGGTCATTCAATTATGCACATTATTTATAACCCTTCCGCTCATCTGAGGTACGGTTGGTGATGGAATGAGGAGGATACGTATGAGAACAATCCATAAGGTTCTGGTCGCAAACCGCGGCGAGATCGCCATTCGCGTGTTCCGCGCGTGCAGCGAGCTCGGCATTCGCACGGTGGCGATTTATTCAAAAGAGGACATTCTTTCTCTGCACCGCAACCGCGCAGACGAAGCCTACCTGGTGGGCGAAGGGAAAAAACCGGTGGATGCGTACCTGGATATTGAGGACATTATCCGCATCGCCAAGGAGCACAATGTGGACGCCATTCATCCCGGCTACGGCTTCCTGGCGGAGAACGCAGACTTTGCCCGGCGCTGCGAGGAGGAAGGGCTCGTATTCATCGGCCCCCGGGTGGAGCACCTCATCATGTTCGGCGACAAGGTAAACGCCCGCATCCAGGCGAAGCTGGCGGACATTCCCATGATTCCCGGCACGGACGGAGAGGTGAAGAGCTTCGACGAGGTGAAGGCCTTCGTGGACACCTACGGCCTGCCCGTCATGATCAAGGCGGTCAGCGGCGGCGGCGGCCGGGGCATGCGCAACGTGGAACGCATGGAGGACCTGGAGGAGGCCTATTTGCGGGCCAAGTCCGAGGCGAAGATGGCCTTCGGCAACGAGGCGGTATATCTGGAAAAGTGCATCATGAACCCCAAGCACGTGGAAGTGCAGATCATGGGGGACCAGTACGGCCACGTTGTGCACCTCTTCGAAAGAGACTGCTCCATCCAGCGCCGTCACCAGAAGGTCATTGAAATGGCGCCGGCCTGGTCGCTTCCTCTCGACCTGCGCCAGCGGATCTGCGATGCCGCGGTGAAGCTCATGAAGAATGTGAACTACGTCAACGCGGGGACGTGCGAATTCCTCGTCGATGAGGATGAGCAGCATTTCTACTTCATCGAGGTCAATCCGCGCGTGCAGGTAGAGCACACCGTGACGGAGCTCATCACGGACATTGATATTGTAAAGGACCAGATTCTTATCGCTGAGGGGTATTCCCTCGAGGATTCCATTGTGGGCATCGGCCGGCAGGAGAACATCACCTACCACGGCATGGCCATCCAGTGCCGCATCACCACGGAGGATCCGCAGAATCAGTTCATGCCCGATACAGGCAAGATTATCGCTTACCGGAGCGGCGGCGGCCCGGGGATTCGTCTCGACGCGGGCACGGCCTACACGGGCGCGGTGATTACGCCCTACTACGATTCCCTGCTGGTGAAGGTCACCGCTTATGCGCGCAACCCCCTCGACGCGGTGACGCGCATGCAGCGCTGCCTCAATGAATTCCGCATCAGCGGCGTGAAGACAAACATTTACTTCCTCCAGAACATGCTGGCCACCCGGGATTTCCAGAACGGCCTGTGCGATGTGAATTATATTGACCGGCACCATGAGCTCCTCCTCGACCCGAATGCGGTGAGCGACCGGGGGACGAAGCTGCTCGACTACATCGGGGACATCACCGTGAACGGCTACGCCGGTGCGGGCCACCAGGACAAGCCGGACTTCGCGCCTCTCCCTGTGCTGGATGCGGAGGATGAGGCATGTCCGAGGGGGACGAAGCAGCTCCTCGATGAGCTGGGACCGGAAAAGTTTGCCAAGTGGGTGCAGGAGCAGAAGGAAGTGCTCTTCATGGACACGACCTACCGCGATGCCCACCAGTCCCTCCTGGCCACGCGGGTGCGCACCCACGACATTATGAACGCCATCCACTACACGGCGGTGCATGTGCCGCAGCTCTTCTCCTTTGAGAACTGGGGCGGCGCGACCTTCGACGTGGCGTACCGCTTCCTCGATGAATGCCCCTGGGCACGGCTCCGGGCCATGCGCGAGGCGGCGCCGAATATTCTCTTCCAGATGCTCACCCGCGGCGCGAACACCGTGGGGTATGAGAACTACCCGGAAAACGTGGTGCGTCATTTCGTCGACCGCGCGGCGGCCAACGGGGTGGATGTGTTCCGCATTTTCGACTGCCTCAATCAGATCAACCACATGACGGTGACCATCGATGAGGTGCGGAAGATCGGCAAGCTGGCCGAGACGGCGATCTGCTATACCGGCGATTTCCTGGATCCGAGCCGGCAGAAATATAACCTGAAGTATTATACGGATATGGCGAAGGAGCTCGCCAACGCAGGGGCCAATATTATCGCCATCAAGGATATGTCCGGCCTCATTAAGCCGGAGGCGGCAGGCGTCCTCGTGTCGGCCCTGAAGGACGCGGTGGATCTGCCCATTCACCTCCACAGCCACGAGGGAAGCGGCGTCATCATTTACAGCTACGCCAAGGCCATCGACGCGGGCGTGGACATTGTGGACGTGGCCACGAGCGCGCTGGCCAACGGCACGAGCCAGCCGTCCATGCAGTCCATGTACTACGCGCTGCAGAACCATCCCCGCCAGCCGAAGCTTGATATTGAAGCGCTCGAAGCGATTGACCGCTACTGGGAGGGCGTGCGTCCCTACTACGCCGGGGTGGACAGCAAGATGGCCAGCCCGAACACGACGGTGTACATGCACGAAATGCCCGGCGGACAGTTCTCCAACCTGCGCCAGCAGGCCACGGCGGTGGGACTGGGCGACCGGTGGCTCGACGTGTGCCGCATGTACGCCAAGGTGAACATGATGTTCGGCGACATCATCAAGGTCACCCCCTCCTCGAAGGTGGTGGGCGACATGGCCCTCTTCATGGTGCAGAACAACCTCACCGAGGAGGACATTTACGAGCGGGGCGACACCCTCGATTTCCCCCAGTCCGTGGTGGGCTTCTTCGGGGGCAATCTGGGCACGCCCTACGGCGGATTCCCGGAAAAGCTGCAGAAGATCATCCTCCGGGGCAAAGAGCCCATGGAGACCTCCACGCCGCCCGATGTGGATTTCGACGCGGTAAAGGCGGACATGAAGGAACAGGGCCTGCCCGTGACGGAGCAGTCCGTATCGTCCTACCTCATCTATCCGAAGGTGTACAAGGATTACCAGGCGCGGTACAAGCTCTACGGGGATCTCTCCATCCTCGACACGCCCACGTTCTTCTTCGGCATGAAGCCCGGTGAGGAAATCCGGGTGAACATTGAGCCGGGGAAAATGCTCCTCATCCGTCTTGACGACATAACGAAGCCCGACGCCAATGGGGACCGCCTCATCCGGTTCGAGCTGAACGGCATGCCCCGGGAAATCAAGGTGCATGACAAGCACGTGGCCACCGCCAGCGTGGAAGTGCGCAAGGCTGACAAGAGCGTCATCGGCGAAGTGGGGGCGACCCTCTCCGGCTCGGTGGTGAAGGTGCTGGTGGACAAGGGCCAGCACGTGAAGAAGGGGGATCCCATCCTCGTGACGGAAGCGATGAAGATGGAAACGACCATCACCGCCCCGAAGGACGGCATCGTCAGTGAAATCATCGCCAAGGCAGGAGGCCGCATCTCCTCGGGCGACCTGCTCCTGGTCATCGAATAAAAGGTATATAAAAACGCTCCGCCGATGTTCTGCGGAGCGTTTTTGTGTGGGAAGAAGGGACGCGCTGCGGCGTGGGCCTGTGGCAGAATCGGAAGAAGGCCATTATAATATACTTGCAGCAGTAAAGGGCGCCTGCCGGGAGGAGGGAATCATGGGGCCGTCAGATATATTGAAAAAATACTTCGGCTACGACAGCTTCCGCCCCGTGCAGGAGGAGGTCATCAGCGCCGTTCTGGCCGGGAGAAACGTGGTGGCCATCATGCCCACGGGAGCGGGAAAGTCCGTGTGTTTCCAGGTGCCGGCCATGCTCTTTCCCGCAGGGACGGTGGTGATTTCTCCCCTCATTTCCCTCATGAAGGACCAGGTGGAGGCCCTCGTGAGCGAGGGGGTGCCTGCGTCGTACGTAAATTCCACGGTTCCTCCCGATGAGTCCATCCAGCGTCTCCGCGACTTGTATACGGGGCGGCTCAAGCTGCTCTACATGGCGCCGGAAAAGCTGGAGCCCTCCTATTTCACGGACTGCCTCCGTCAGGTGCCGCTGTCCCTTTTCGTCATCGACGAGGCGCACTGCGTGTCCCAGTGGGGCCACGATTTCCGGCCGAGCTACAGCCGCATCGACGCTTTCCTGCGGACGCTCCCCTGCCGGCCCGTGGTGGCGGCCTTCACGGCCACGGCCACGCCGGTGGTGGAGAAGGACATGAAGGAGCACCTGGGGCTGACGGGGGCGCAGGTCTTCCGCACGGGGCTGGACCGGCCCAATCTGTCCTTCCGGGTGATGCGGGATGCCAATAAGAAGGAGTTCATTCGCTCCTTTGCCGCGGCCCATCGGGAGGAGAGCGGCATCGTGTACTGTGCCACCCGCAAGGCGGTGGATGAGGTGTACGAGTTCCTCATCGCGGCGGGGTTCCGGGCAGGGCGGTACCACGCGGGGATGAGTGACGAGGAGCGGCGCCGTGCGCAGGATGATTTTTCCTATGACCGAACCCATGTGATGGCGGCGACGAACGCTTTCGGGATGGGTATTGACAAGAGCAATGTACGCTACGTCATTCATTACCAGATGCCGAAGAGTCTGGAGGCGTACTATCAGGAGGCAGGCCGCGCCGGACGGGACGGGGCCGCGGCGGAGTGCATCCTTCTTTACAGCGGTCATGACGCGGCCATTCAGCGCTACCTTATCGAGCAGAACCCCCGCACGGAGGAGAAGACGCCCCTCGATTATGAGCGCCTCTCCCGCATGGAGGATTACTGCCGCACCTCCGGGTGTCTGCGGAATTACATCCTTCGCTACTTCGGCGAGGCGGCGGGAGAGCCCTGCGGGCACTGCGGCAACTGCGAGGCCGCGGGGAGCCGGGTGAGCGTCACCGACCAGGCGGCGCTCCTCTTCCGCACCGTTGCCGCCGCGGGGGAGAGCTTCGGCGCCTCTGTCATCGCCCACATTCTCCGGGGCAGCCGGAGCGAAATCATCCGGAGCCGCCGCCTGGATCGGTGTCCCACCTATGGGAAGCTTGCTCACTGGAAGCTGAAGGACATCCGCCAGGCCCTGGACAGCTACGCCGCCGACGGGTGGCTGCGCCGGGAGGGCGGGACCTATCCGGTGCTGAAGCTCACTGACCAGGCGCGGGAGGTGATCGAGGGAAAGCGCGCCGTCTTCGGCTTCCCCATCGGCACACAGTCTGCCATGGAGCAGGCCGCGGTGGCGAGGAAAGAGGCCCCCGCCGCCCGGGGCGGCCTCTTCGAGACGCTCCGCGCCCTCCGGAAGGTCATCGCCGTGGAGGAAGGGGTGCCGCCCTTTGTGATTTTTTCTGACGCCACCCTGGAGGACATGGTGCGCATCGCGCCGAAGACGCTCGAGGAGATGGGACAGGTGCGCGGCGTGGGGGCGTTCAAGCTGAGAAAGTACGGCCCCCGGTTTCTGGAAGCGGTGAGCGGCGTCGTGGAGGAGCCGCCGCCGCTGCCGGAGAAGATCTTTGCAGGGCCGGTGGTGCCGCCCCGGGCACGCCGTCTGCCCGACATAGGGACGGAGGAGGAGGCCCGCCGCATCGAGGACCTGGTGCGGCGTCTCAAAGAGAAGCAGAAGGCGCTCCTCCGGGACGGCCACGCCGCCCGGTGCCACCTCTTGTCTGACGGGGTGCTCCGGGCCATCGCGGTGCGGCGCCCTGCGGATAAGGCGGATATGCTCGCCATTCCCGGGGTGGGCCTGGCCAAATGGGAGCACGTGGGGCGCTACCTTCTGCCCCTCCTGCGGGACCGGGAGGAGGATTCGGCGGCGCCGTTTTCCGACGCCGCCTTCCTCGTGTACATGGACAAGGTGCGGCAGCGCATCGCCCGCCAGGCGGGGCTCGCACCGGACGACATCTGTTCCATGGAGGCCCTGGCGGGACTCGCCCATGGAGACCGCATCGAGCCCATGGACGAGGAGATGCGCATTCTTTACGGGCCGGCTCTCAAGCAGGCCGCAGAAATGTACCGGAAATTATTCTGATTATAAGGGAAGAACTATGAGCAGCGCAGATACCCAATACCTGCACATTGTGCAGAACATTCTTGACAGTGGGGCTCTCGGGCAAAACCGGACGGGCATGCCCGCGTACAAACTGCCTCACCAGATCATGCAGTTTGACCTGGAGGAGGAATTTCCCATTCTCACCACGAAGTTTGTGGCCTTTAAGACGGCGGTGAAGGAAATTCTCTGGATCTGGCAGAAGCAGTCCAATGACGTGCGCGTCCTTCAGCAGTGGGGCTGCCACGTCTGGGACGAATGGCAGCGCGAGGACGGCACCATCGGCAAGGCCTACGGCTACCAGCTCGCCAAGTACCGCCAGGTGGACACCCTGCTTCGCACGCTGCGGGAGAACCCGGAGAGCCGGCGCATGGTCATTTCCCTGTGGAATGTGGAGGACCTGCCGGATATGGCGCTCCAGCCCTGCGCGTTCCTCACCATGTGGGACGTGTCGGCAGACGGCCGGCTGAACTGCATGCTCGTCCAGCGCTCCGGCGACATGGGGCTGGGGGTGCCCTTCAATTTCACCCAGTATGCGGTGCTCGTCTCGCTCATCGCCCAGGTGTCGGGCCTCAGGCCGGGGCTCTTTACCCATGTCATCAATAACGCCCACATTTATGAGAATCACGTGGAGGCCCTCAGAACCCAGCTCGCCCGCCTCCCCGACGCCTACCCCGCGCCGAGGCTGGTTCTGAACCCGGACGTGACCGATTTTTATGATTTTCAGCCCGAGGATATCCAGCTGGACAATTACCAGCATTGGGGCAAGCTTCCCATGGAGGTGTCTGTATGAGTCTCACCATCATTGCCGCCGTGGCGAAGAACGGCGTCATCGGCCGGGAGAACCGGCTCATCTGGCATCTGGCGGATGATCTGGCCCGGTTCAAGCGGCTCACCATGGGGCATGCCATCATCATGGGGCGGAAGACCTTTGAAAGTCTGCCCAAGGTCCTCCCCGGGCGTATCCACTATGTGCTTACCGGAAGCAAGGACTACGAGGCGCCGGAGGGGGTCGTTCTCTGCTCGTCGGCGGAGGCCCTGCTGGCGGCGCTCCCCGAGGGGGACCACTTCGTCATCGGCGGCGCGGCGGTGTATGGCCTGCTTCTCCCCTTTGCGGACAAAATGGAGCTCACCGAAATCGGGCTGGACGCGGAGGGGGATGCGTACTTCCCGCCCTTTAACCGGGACGAATGGCGCGTCACTGCTGCGGAGGAAGGAGCAGGGGCGGTGCCTCACCGCTTTGTCACCTATGAGCGAAAGAAGTAAAGGGGGCCTGACCCCGCGGGACTGGCTGCTCACGGCGGCGGCAGCGGCCCTCTATGCGGCGCTCACCATCGCCTTCGCGCCCCTGTCCTACGGGCCGGTGCAGGTGCGCCTGTCCGAATGCATGGTGCTCCTGGCCTTTTATCACAGGAAGTGGATTCCCGGGCTGACGGCGGGGTGCTTTCTGGCCAATCTGGCGAGTCCCTTCGGCGCGGTGGACATGGTGTGCGGCACGGCGGCCACCTTCCTCGCCCTCTGCGCTATGCGGCGGTGCACGGGCCTTTTCACCGCCTCCCTCTGTCCCGTGGTGTCCAACGGCATCATTATCGGTCTCGAGCTGGCCTGGCTGGCGGACATGCCCTTTTCCCTTACATATCTGTCGCTTTGCATGGTCTGGGTTATGCTGGGGGAACTCCTGTCTGTTACGCTTGTTGGAACTGCACTCTTCCGCTACCTTACCATGAGCCGTGTACTTGGCCGGTACATCAAAAAATAACCCTCCGCGGAGCGGCCCGCGAAGGGATTTTTTCATGGTATGGATATAATAGACGATGCGGCGGGGCCGCTTTTTTTGTTTACAGGGCAGCGTGGGGATGGAGGAACCATGGCAGCAGGTGGCGGACGAAGAGGCCAGGCGTTTCCTCAAAGGCTTCGGGCGTGAAGGTGAGGACGCATTTCCGGACGGAGTCGGGGGCGCTGCGGATAGCGTCCCACGCCTTCTGGGCTTCCGGAGCAGCGCCGTCGGGGATGAGCTGCCAGAGCATGGGGATGCCGTCCCGGCCGGTGAGAAGGCCGGCACTGCCGCGGCTGGTGCGGGCAGCGCCCACGGCGCCGAAGCGGCGGACGAGTTCGACGGCCACGGCGTTCCTGAAAAGCCGGTAGGAGGAATGGCTGCCCTGGCCCCAGAGGGCGACCATGGCGCCGTCGGGGAAGAAGAAGCGCCGCGCGTCCGATTTCTCGGAAAGGCCGCCTTCATCGGATATTCTCATCTCCGGAGCGGAGATGAGGAGTCCCGCGCTTTTGAGGATGCGCAGGTAGGCGGACAGTGTACCGGGCAGAAGGGGGCGCTTGTACCGCCCCGCGGCGCAGCAGATGTCCGAAAGGGGAATGAGGCTGCCCAGCCGGGGGGAAAGGTAGCGGAGAATTTTCAGAAGGAGGCCCGGGCGGATGAAGGGATCGGCGCACACGTCGTGGAAGAGGGCCGTGGAAATGAGGCGGTCCAGGCCGGGCTCGAAATCCTCCCGGCCAGACAGATCGGGGAAGGTGCTTTCTCCTATATAGCGGATCAGCTCGGTTGCCGGCGGCGGCTCTTCCCTGAGAGAAACCGTTTCCGCAAAGGAGAGCGGGTAGACCTCCCTGACGAGACAGCGCCCGGAGAGGGCCTTCATGAGCCGGGGCATAGCGGCGTTGAGAGAGGAGCCGGCGAGGAAGAGATCAAAATGGCGGATGCGGAAGAGCTGGTCTGCGAGGCGCTCGAAATCAGGCAGGGCCTCCGCCTCGTCCAGAAAGAGATAGGCCCGGCCGTCGCCGGAAAGGCGGTCCAGGATCCAGCGGTACAGATTTTCCGCCGGAAAGAGGCGGGTCATGCCAGGGTCGGAGAGATCCAGGTAGAGGATGCGCTGCTCCGGCACGCCTTCGTTCTCGAGCTCGGACATGAACCGGGCGAAGAGGGAGGTCTTGCCGCCGCCCCGTACGCCTGTGAGAACCTTGACCATTTCCCGTCCCCGGCCCTGCCGGAGGAATTCGATGTATTCGGTACGGTCATATGCCGCCATGGAGATCACTTCCTTTCCGTGCTACAAAGGAACATACTCTTCGCCGAGCGTCTCCGCGCGAAGGCGTCCGGCTGTCAGATTGGTCAGGTCAGAGAGCCGCCGATCCCATTCCGATGGCGGCGCAAAGAGTGTCATCGTCACGCGGTCGGAAAATTCCCGGTCTGTCACGATGAGGGGTGTGCCCTCCAGGTAGGTTTCCAGGAGTCCCAGGTCGCTGTAGGGGAGGGTGAGGCGCACCCGAAGGTGAGGGGTGTATGTGGTGAGGCGGGCGGCGCGGCACACATCGGCGGCGGCCTCGCTGTAGGCCCGGGTGAGGCCGGGAGCGCCGAGCTTGATGCCGCCGAACCAGCGGGTCACCACGAGGACCGTATTGGTGAGGCCCTGCATCTGGAGCACGCGGAGGATGGGATGGCCCGCCGTGCCCTGGGGCTCGCCGTCATCGCTCGAGCGCTCCTCCACCTGCCCCATGCCGATGCGGCAGGCAAAGCACCAGTGGGAAGCGTCGCGAAATTCCTTTTTCCGCGCCAGGCGGAAATCCGCCGCTTCCTCCATGGAGGCGGCCGGTGCGAGATCGGCGATGAATGTGGATTTGCGAAGAATCGTTTCCGTCCGGAAGGGGCCGGCCGGCGCGGTGTAGGGAATGAGCATGGCGCCTCCTTGGTAATAGCTGTTTTTATTGTAACATGCGGGGAAAAGGAGAGCGGAAATTTAGGGCTCCTCCTGCGGAAATTTTCGGAAAGGCGCGGGCGGGTTCCTTTTGGCGGAGCGGAGCATTTGCGTTTTGTGCTACAATGGCAGTATGAATTGATGAACAGGAGGTATTGCGGTGTTTGCTTATGCATACACATTTCTCACCGCCCTGGTAATTACCTTTGTGCTTACGCCCCTTGTCCGGCGGCTGGCTATAAAAATCGGAGCGGTGGACCGGCCCGACGCGCGCAAGGTGCATCACGGGCTGATTCCGCGCCTGGGGGGACTGGCCATTTACGCAGGGTGCCTCGGATCCATCGCGCTCACGGTGGGCTTTGAAGACCGGCAAATGCTCGGCCTGGCCTGCGGCGCGACATTTCTCATTATTGTGGGCGTTCTGGACGACCGGTTTTCCCTCCCGCCGAAGGTAAAGCTTTTCGGGCAGATTTTTGCCGCTTTTATTCTGGCGGGGATTTTTGGCGTGCGCATCGACTGGCTGGATCTGCCCTTTGTGGGGTATATCTATTTTCCCGTCGTTATTTCCGTGCCGCTCACCGTGTTCTGGATTATCGGATTTGTCAATACGGTCAATCTCATCGACGGGCTGGACGGGCTGGCTGCGGGCATCGCCGCCATCGCCTCTCTCGCCATTTCCTTCCTGGCCTTCCAGATGGGGCAGTGGGTGTGCGCCGCCGCCATGGCTGCCATGGCCGGGTCTGCCATTGCCTTTTTGCAGTACAATTTCAATCCCGCTAAAATTTTCATGGGCGATACCGGCTCCATGTTCCTCGGCTACGTCATTGCGTCGGTATCCGTCATGGGGGCCATGAAGACGGCGGCCATCGCGGTGCTCATCGCGCCCCTCGTGGCGCTGGCCGTGCCCATTCTGGACACGCTCATGGCCATTGTCCGGCGGAAGCATTCCGGGGTGCCCGTCTTTTCACCGGACAAGCGCCATCTCCACCACCGCCTCCTCGACAAGGGGCTCACGCAGAAGCAGGTGGTGCTCGTCATGTACGCCCTCACCGCTTTCTTTTCCGGCATGGCCCTGCTCATCATTCACCTGCGCCCCATGGCGGGGGTGCTCATCTGTCTGGCCGTGCTTGTGATTTACCTCTACTGGGCCAAGCGGCTGGGCGTTCTCACGGAGGGAACGGGGGCTGACGCGGGGCCAGGCGCCGCAGAGGGAAAGGAAGGATCCGCTTGAAAGTCATGACCATCTTCGGCACCCGGCCGGAGGCCATCAAAATGGCGCCGGTGATCCGGGAGCTTCAAACATACCCTGATATGGAAACGCGGGTGTGCGTCACCGCCCAGCATCGGGAAATGCTCGACCAGGTGATGCACCTCTTCGGCCTCCGTGCGGACTACGATTTGAATATTATGGCCCGGGGGCAGACACTCTGCGACATCACCGAGCGGGTGCTCCGGGGGCTGCGGGAGGTGCTGGAGAAGGAAAAGCCGGACCTCGTTCTCGTGCACGGGGACACCACCACCACCTTCACGGCGGCGCTGGCCGCCTTTTACGCGGGCATTCCTGTGGGCCACGTGGAAGCGGGCCTGCGCACGGGCAATCTTGCCTCGCCCTTTCCGGAGGAGGCAAACCGGCAGCTCACCGGCGTTCTGGCGGCGTACCACTTCGCCCCCACGGCGCAGGCGAGGGACAACCTGCTTCGGGAAAATAAAAAGGAAGAAACGATTTTTGTCACGGGCAACACGGTCATCGACGCGCTCTGTGCGACGGTGAAGCCGGACTACCGGTTTGAGGACAAGGAAATCGAAGACATAGAAGAGCACCGGCGGGTCATTCTCGTGACGACCCACCGCCGGGAAAATCTGGGCGACCCCATGCGCCACGTCTACCGGGCGCTCCGCCGCCTGGTAGAAGACATCCCCGACGCGGAGGTGGTCTTCCCGGTGCACCGCAACCCCCTCGTGCGGGAAGCGGTGGCGGCCGAGCTTGAGGGGCGGCCTCATATCCATCTGGTGGAGCCCATGGACTACGAGCCCTTCGCCAATCTCATGGCCCGGTCGGCCATCGTGCTCACTGACAGCGGGGGCATTCAGGAGGAGGCGCCCAGCCTGGGCAAGCCCGTCCTCGTTCTCCGGGACACGACGGAGCGCCCCGAGGCCGTTCGCGCCGGCACGGTCCGCCTCGTCGGCACCGACGAGGAAGCGGTGTATGAGACGGCCCATCGGCTCCTCACCGATGAGGCGGCCTACCGGGCTATGGCCGAGGCGGTCAACCCTTACGGGGACGGATGTGCCGCGGCGCGCATCGTGGGCTGGATCCGTCACCGTGCGGGCCTTTCCGCGGAGATGCCAGAGCCTTTCGGCGCGGAAACAGCGCAATAATAGATATGACATAGCGCCGCCCTCTTCTCCGGACGGACAAAAAAATAACACAAATCACGCATTTTGAGGGAAAATTTTCCTTTAAAGCGCTGATTTGGCTATATTTTTTGTAGCGCCGGGGGGGTGCATATGTTACAATGGAAACATATATATTACTTGACAGATGTTGTTTTTGGCTGTCATTTTTGCAAAAGAAAGACTTGAGCATCCGGGGAAGGAGAACCTGCTGCGGCCCATGGAGAAAAAGACCCATACCAGGGACAAGCGTTCAGACCAGAGTTTGCTGCGCGGTGCGGCTGTGGCTTCCGGAGCGGGGCTCACCATGCTGACCTGCATCGGACTGTGCGTCTGGGCAGGTCTTCGCTGTGATGAGTACTTTGATACTTCTCCGTGGGGACTCATCGGTTTTTCCATCCTTGGCGGCGTGAGCGGCATCTGGGCTGTTATTAAACAGATTCTGGGGAAATAGTATGGCAGGGGACGAGAACTTTCCCGTCTACGCGGCGCGGATTATGAAGCTGACCGCAGCGGTCGCGGCGATCGCGGCAAGTGCGGCGTTCTTCTTCTGGGGGGCCGCCATGGGCGCGGGCGTCATTGCCGGCGCGCTCTTCCAGCTGCTCTTCATGGGATTTCTCAGGACAAAGTACATCCGGTGGACCAAAGCCGGCCGCGATCCCGCCTCCATAGGCGCAAGGCTCGTGGCATTCACCGGGGCGCGCCTCTTCTTTGAAATCGGGGCGTGCGTGGCCGCGGCCATTCTCATCGGGACCGGGGCCTTCGGCTTCCTGGCAGGCTTACTTTCACTGACGGTGGCGACCGTACTGGACAAAATCATCAGTGTAATTAAGGAATAAATCTTCTTGACATCCTTGTAAGAGAGAGGGGGTGAGACTATGCATCTTCATACAGGTACACACGTGGTGGCAGAGCTATTTGGAATGCAGGTCAATCTGGATACCATTTACACCACCTGGCTGGCAGCATTGATTGTCATACTCGTCACGCTGGCGGCCACACGGGGCCGGGCCATGGTGCCCAGCGGCGTGCAGAACGCGGTGGAAATGCTCGTGGAGGGGCTGTGCAATCAGTTTCAGGATAATATCGGACATAAATACCGGCAGGTGGCCACCTGGCTCCTGACACTTTTCCTTTTCATCTTTACATCCAATCAGCTCGGGCTTCTGCCGACGAACCATCTGACAGCGTCCCCCACCAATGACGTCAACACGACGCTCGGTCTGGCCATTGCCTCATCGCTGGCCATTCATTTCTACTTCATCAAGAACCAGGGCGTGGGACACTGGCTGGGGCATTTCTTCAAGCCCTTTTCCATATTTGTCATCATGAACCTTGTAGAAGAAGTGGCGCGGCCCATCACGCTGGCCATGCGTCTATTCGGCAACATTCTGGCCGGCGAAATTCTGCTCGAAGTTCTCTATGCTCTGGCACCGGGGTTTGTACCTATGATCTGGATCGCATTCAGCCTGTTCGTGGGCGCTGTCCAGGCTTACATCTTTACCACGCTCGTGTCCATTTACCTGAAAGAGAGCGTTGAGTAACACGAACAAAACACATCAGGAACGGCGCCGTCCGTCCAAACGGCTTGCATACCGGCCAAGACCGGAAAAGAAAGATTGAATCTTAGGAGGAATCAACACCATGGATCAGACTATTGTCGTACAGTATTCCGTTCTCGCAGCAGCTATTATCGCAGCATGTGCTTCTCTGGCAGCCGCTTTTTCCGACTCCAAAGCCGCTTCCCATGCTCTTGACGGCATGACCCGTCAGCCTGAAATGGCAGGCAAGCTCTTCACCAACATGCTGGTAGCCATCGGCCTTATCGAATCCATTCCGATTATTGCTATCGTTATTGCCATCGTTCTCGTATTCGCTAACCCGTTCCTCGGCTAATTTCCCACATGTATTAGCCTAAGGAGGGGATTTCATTGGTAGAATTAAATGGAACCTTGCTGTGGCAGATCGCAAACTTCGTCATCCTTTGTGCTATTCTGGGCCATTTCGCCTATAAACCCTTGCTCCGCGTCCTGGATGAACGCAAGGCGCGCATCCAGAACGACCTCGACTCCGCGGCCAGCGCCAATGCGGACGCGCAGAAGCTGAAAGAAAGCTATGAAGCGCAGCTTCGCGAAGCGCAGGCCAAGGCGCAGGAAGTGGTGAATAAGGCGGTCAAAGAGGCCCAGGTCCAGGCACAGGCACAGATCGATGCAGCGCGCGAAGCGATCGCAAAAGAGAAGGAAGCCGCCACCAAACAGATCGAGAGAGAACGGGCCGAAGCGCTCGAGGATCTCAAAGCCCAGGTGGCTGCCCTTTCCTGCGACATCGCTTCCAAGATCATCAGCAAGAATATGACTCTGGACACCAACGATCGACTGATCGCTGACAGCATCGCGAAATTGGGTGCCCGCAACGCAGGTAAATAATCATGGATAAGAACGTAATCGTTGCTAAAAAGTACGGACGCGCTATCTATGAGATTGCTCTTGAGCAGAACAGCCTGGAACAAACAGAAGAGGAGCTCCAGCTCATCAGCGACGCCATCACGGGAAGCCATGAGCTGAAATCCTTCCTAAATCATCCTTTCCTTACGAAGGATGCCAAGAAAGATACCATACAAAAATTGTTTGCAGATAAGGTGCAGCCCGTCGTGCTGCAGTTCTGCTGCGTCGTGATCGACAGAGACCGTTTCGAGCTTCTGCCGGACATGGTCCGCGTCTATGCTGCGCTGGCCCATGAAGGCATGGGCTTTGAAGAAGCGTTCGTCACCTCCGCGTTCCCGCTCACCGGTGAACAGGCTGAAGCCATCAAGGCAAAGCTTGCAGAGATGACCGGGAAACAGATCATTATGAAGCAGAAGGTGGACGCCGCACTCATCGGCGGATTCACCGTGCAGATCGGCGACCAGCTGATCGACGGTTCCGTAGCGAGACAGCTGCAAGCCCTGAAAGCAAAAATCATGCAAAAGGATTGAGGTGACTTCCAGGAAATGAAAATCAGTTCAGATGAAATTACATCTGTCATCAAAAAACAGATCGAAAACTACAAGGTAGACCTCAATGTCGATGAAGTTGGCAGGGTCCTTGAAGTCGGCGACGGAATCGCACACGTATACGGGCTGGAAAACTGCATGTCCGGCGAGCTCCTCGAGCTCCCCAACGGCGTGTACGGCATGGCGCTGAACCTCGAAGAGAGCAACGTGGGCGTCGTGCTTCTCGGCCACTATGAAACCATCAAGGAAGGCGACCTCGTCAAGCGCACGGGCCGGCTCATGCAGGTGCCGGTAGGCGATGGCGTGATCGGCCGCGTGGTCAATTCCCTCGGCCAGCCTATCGACGGCAAGGGCGAGATCAAGACCGACGAGTACCGCGACATTGAAATCAAGGCGCCGGGCATTGCGGACCGCCAGCCGGTTAACGTACCGCTCCAGACGGGCCTCAAGGCTATCGACTCCATGGTCCCGATCGGCCGGGGCCAGCGCGAGCTCATCATCGGCGACCGCGGCACGGGCAAAACCGCCGTGGCCATTGACACCATTCTCAACCAGAAGGGCGAGAACGTCATCTGCATTTACGTATCCATCGGCCAGAAGAACGCCAACGTCGTCCGTGTATACGAGACGCTCCGTCAGGCCGGAGCCATGGATTACTCCGTCATCGTTCATGCCGGCGCCTCTGAAGGCTCCCCGATGCAGTACCTGGCGCCGTACTCCGGCGTATCCATCGCGGAATACTTCATGCACCAGGGCAAGGACGTGCTCATCATTTACGACGACCTGTCCAAGCAGGCTGTGGCGTACCGCGCCATGTCCCTCTTGCTTCGCCGCCCGCCGGGACGTGAAGCATACCCGGGCGACGTATTCTATCTGCACTCCCGTCTGCTCGAACGCGCGGCCCGTCTCTCTGACGAGCTCGGCGGCGGCTCCATCACGGCCCTGCCGATCATCGAAACGCTCGCCGGCGACGTGGGCGCCTACATTCCGACAAACGTCATTTCCATCACCGACGGCCAGATTTATCTGGAAACGAACCTCTTCTACGCAGGCATCCGTCCGGCTATCAACGTCGGCCTCTCCGTATCCCGCGTAGGCGGCTCGGCCCAGATCAAGGCCATGAAGCAGGTCGCAGGGACGCTCCGTCTGGACCTGGCCCAGTTCCGCGAGCTGGCGGCGTTCGCCCAGTTCGGCTCCGACCTGGATCCGGCCACAAAGGCGCAGATCGACCGCGGCCAGAGAACAACGGAAATTCTGAAACAGCCGCAGTACAGCCCGTACCCGGTCGAAGACCAGGTCATGGCCATCTATACTTCGGTAAAAGGCTTCCTTGATGACCTTGAAGTCGACCAGGTGGTGGACTTCGAGAGTCAGCTGATCGCATTCCTCCGCAGCAGCCATCCGGAAATCGGTGCGGCCATTCGTGAATCGAAGAAGCTCTCCGATGAAACGGAAGCAGCGCTGCGTGCAGCCATTGATGAATTCAAGACTCGTTACAAGGCGGCAAAGAATACTGAAACGGCAGCGGGGTGATCTGAATGGAGAGTACTCGCGACATCAAGGGGCGCATTAAATCTGTCACCAATATCCAGCAGATCACAAAAGCGATGAAGATGGTCGCCGCCGCCCGCCTCCGCAAGGCGGAAGAAAAGGCAAGCGGCGCCCGTCCCTATGCAGACAAGGTCGAAGAGCTCCTGCGCCGTGCTTCTTCGGCGGCGCCCGGCTACACCAATCCTCTCCTCGCGGAGAGACCGGTGAAGGTCACAGGATACCTTATCATCTGCGGTGATAAGGGCCTGGCCGGCGCTTACAACTCCAATGTCATGAAACAGACCGTCGCGGAGATTGCTGGAAAGGATCCCGAATCCTACAGACTCTACGTCTGCGGGAAGCAGGCCCGGAACTATCTCCGGTTCCGCGGCTACCGCATGGATTCTTACCATTTTGGATTTTCCGACAAGCCTTCCGCAGATGACTCCATCGCACTGGCCAAAGAGGTGATCGACCTCTTCAACCGGGGAGAAATCGACGAAGTCAAAATCATCTACACGAAATTTTTCACCGCTCTCCGTCAGCAGGTCACCGTGACCCGCCTGCTTCCCATCGAAGCGCCGGAAGCGGGAGAGGCAGCGGGCGAAGGCGCGCAGAAAGCAGCGGGCGAGGTGCCTTACATCTTCCTGCCCGACGCATCGGCGGTCCTCGACAACCTGCTTCCCCAATATGTACAGGTGCAGATTTACAGCGCGATGCTGCAGTCCGCGGCCTCCGAGCTGGGCAGCCGCATGGCCGCCATGTCCGCTGCCACCGACAACGCCACGGAACGCATTGCCGACCTCAACCTCAGCTACAACAAAGCGCGGCAGGCTCAGGTCACCAATGAAATTTCCGAAATCGTCGGCGGCGCGAACGCCCTTGAATAATCTGCACGAATGGTAAGGAGGAATGCTTCTTCATGAGCAAGGAACAGGTAGGAAAAGTACTACAGGTTATCGGCGCAGTCGTCGATATTGCCTTTGATGATGATTCCAGCTTGCCGGCCATTTACAACGCCATCCATGTCAAGGATGACAATGGAAGCGTGCCCGTCGACGTGGTGTGCGAAACGATGCAGCACCTCGGCGACGGCGTAGTCCGCGCGGTAGCCATGAGCTCCACGGACGGCATGGTAAGAGGAATGAAAGCTGTCGATACGGGCCGCGCCATTGCGGTGCCCGTAGGGGACGGCTGCCTGGGACGTATTTTCAACGTTCTGGGAAACACCGTGGACAACGATGCCACGGCAGTCGACGCGTCGGATTACTGGCCTATCCACCGCCCGGCGCCGGCATTCAAGGATCAGTCCCCGGCGACTGAAATTTTCGAAACGGGCATCAAGGTCGTCGACCTCATCGCACCGTACGCCAAAGGCGGCAAGATCGGCCTCTTCGGCGGCGCGGGCGTAGGCAAGACGGTATTGATCCAGGAACTCATTCACAACGTGGCGACGGCTCACTCCGGCTGCTCCGTATTCTGCGGCGTAGGCGAACGCACCCGTGAAGGCAACGACCTCTGGGGCGAAATGAAAGAGTCCGGCGTTATCAACAAGGTGGCCCTGATTTACGGCCAGATGAACGAACCGCCGGGAGCCCGTATGCGCGTGGGCCTGACGGGGCTGACCATGGCGGAATACTTCCGCGATGTGCAGCATCAGGACGTGCTTCTCTTTATCGATAACATTTTCCGCTTCGTCCAGGCAGGCTCCGAGGTTTCGGCGCTGCTCGGCCGTATGCCGTCGGCCGTAGGCTACCAGCCCACGCTGGCCACCGACATCGGCGAGCTGCAGGAACGTATCACGTCCACCAAGGACGGGTCCGTCACCTCCGTACAGGCCGTATACGTACCGGCCGACGACCTGACTGACCCGGCGCCGGCCGGCGTATTCACCCACCTCGACGCGACGACGGTACTCAACCGCTCCATCGCAGAGCTGGGCATTTACCCCGCCGTGGATCCGCTTGACTCCACCAGCCGTATCCTTGACCCCAACATTCTGGGCGAGGAACACTACAAGGTGGCACGCGGCGTGCAGGCCATCCTGCAGCGCTACAAGGAACTGCAGGACATCATCGCCATCCTCGGCATGGAAGAACTGTCCGACGAAGACAAGGTCATCGTTGCCCGCGCAAGAAAGATTCAGAGATTCCTCTCTCAGCCCTTCTTCGTGGCCGAACAGTTCACCGGCAGCCCGGGCAAGTATGTCCCGCTGAAGGAAACCATCCGCGGATTCAGCGAAATCCTCGACGGCAAGCACGACGACCTGCCCGAAGGGGCGTTCTACATGGTAGGCACCATTGACGAAGCGATCGAAAAGGCTGAAAAGATGAAGAAAGGGGAATAAGCCATGGCTAATACCCTTGTCTCTTCCATGCACGTGGAGATCATCACGCCCGACGGACCGATTTACACCAAGGACGGCGTGACCATGGTCGTGGGCCGTGCTCTCGACGGCGAATTCGCAGTCATGAAGAACCACCTGCCTCTGGCGGCAGCGCTCCAGGTCAGCCCGGTGCGCATCAAGACCGACGCAGGGGAAGAAAAGGTGGCTGTCTTCGGCGGATTCCTCGAGAACAGCAACAATCGCGTCAATATCGTCGCGCCGCTCGCGGAGCTCGCTTCTGACATCGACGTGGCGAGGGCCGAAGCAGCCCGCCGCCGCGCGGAAGAGAGACTCGACAAGCGCGAAGCCGATCTCGACGTGGAACGGGCCGTCCGCGCACTCCATCGCGCGCTCACCCGGCTCTACGTGGCAGGGAAGCTCTGA
>CAZPLS010000024.1:0-19553 GCA_964587685.1 uncultured Dialister sp. | reverse complement strand
CGTGAAGGCGGCCGTACCGTCGGCGCCGGCGTGGTTGCGAAGATTTCCAAATAATCGGGCACAGCCTGAGTCATGGATGAAACACAGGTCCGGAGCGGCTGGAGGGCAGCTGCTCCGCTCTGTTGTGTTTTATAAAAAACTATGAAGTGGAAGGTGGCCTGCAGAGCAGGGGAATTTCCACGGAGCAGTTCATTCCGGAAATGAACGTCAGGAGGTTTATGTAATGTCAACACAGAAAAAGATCAGAATTCGTCTCAAAGGGTATGACCACAAAGCAGTGGATCAGAGCGCGGCGAAAATTGTAGAAACAGCGAAGAGAACGGGCTCGAGAGTGTCCGGTCCGATTCCGCTTCCGACGGAACGGAACGTGTACACCATTCTGCGTTCTCCCCACGTCAATAAAGACAGCCGCGAGCAGTTTGAGATGCGCACGCACAAGCGCCTGATCGATATCCTGGATCCGTCCAAGAAGACGGCGGATGCGCTGATGAGACTGGAACTGCCGGCCGGCGTCAGCATTGAAGTAAAAGCGTAAAGGAGGTGCGAAAATGTCTAAAGCTATTTTGGGAACGAAATTGGGAATGTCTCAGGTATTCGCTGAAAACGGCGACCTGATTCCGGTCACTGTAGTGGAAATCCGTCCGAACGTCGTTGTGGCAGTGAAGACGGTGGAATCCGATGGCTACAACGCCATTCAGCTCGGCTACGGCGAAGTCAGGGAAAAGCATCTGACAAAGCCGGTCAAGGGCCAGTTTGAAAAGGCTGGCGTGGATCCCGTAAAGTATCTGCGCGAAGTAAGAATGGACGGAGAGCCGTCTTATACGGTGGGCCAAACTCTGGCTGCTGATATCTTCGCTGAAGGTGAAATTGTAGACGTCATCGGCACGAGCAAGGGCAAGGGCTTTGCCGGCACGATCAAGAAGTACAATTTCCGCCGCGGCCCTGAAAGCCACGGTTCCAAGAATCACCGCCAGCCTGCGTCTCTCGGCGCGCGTATGTCCGGCGGCGGCGGCAAGGTATTTAAAGGCAAGAAACTCCCTGGTCGGATGGGCGGCGTCAGAGTGACCGTACAGCATCTGCAGGTAGTCAGAGTGGATACGGCACGCAGCCTGATGCTCATTAAAGGCGGGATTCCCGGACCGAAGGGAAGCCTCGTCATGGTGCAGGCCACGGTAAAGCCTGTCAAATAAGTTCTGAAAGGGAGGAACATCCATGCCGAATGTAGCAATGTACAATATCGCCAACGAACAGGTCGGCGAAATGGAACTGAACGACAGTGTCTTTGGCGTAGCCTATAACGAACCTGTCATTCACCAGGCAGTGGTGCGGCAGATGGCCAATGAACGCCTCGGCACCCATGCCACCAAGACCAGAGGCCTCGTACGCGGCGGCGGCAAGAAGCCGTGGAAGCAGAAAGGCACCGGCCGGGCCCGCGTAGGCTCCATCCGCTCCCCTCTGTGGGTGGGCGGCGGCACCGTATTCGGACCGACCCCGCGCAGCCATGCAAAGGATATGCCCCGCAAGGCGCGCCGTCTGGCAGTCAAATCCGCGCTGTCGGAAAAGCTCCGCGCAGGCGAGCTCATCGTCCTCGATCAGATTGATTTCGAGGCGCCGAAAACAAAGAACGTGATTGGAATGATGAACGCGTTCCACGTCGAAGGCAAGGCGCTCATTATCGACGGCGGCGAGAAGGCGGCCAACACCATCCTCTCGGCGCGCAACATCCCCGGCGTCAAGGCCATGGCAGCGGAAGGACTCAACATTTACGACATCGTTCATTACACGCAGCTCTTCCTCACCAAGAGCGCTGTAGAAAAAATTGAGGAGGTACTCGCATAATGGAAGCGCGCGATATCCTCGTGAAACCGATTATCACTGAAAAAACCACCGCTCTCATGGAAGAGGGAAAATACACCTTCCGCGTGCCGCTCGCAGCCAACAAGATTGAAATCCGTCAGGCTGTGGAACAGATTTTCAAGGTTAAAGTCGAAGCGGTAAACACCATGCGCTACGAAGGGAAAATGAAACGTCTCGGCCGTTACCAGGGCCGCCGCAGCGACTGGAAAAAAGCCATCGTTACGCTCAAGCCTGGCGAGACGATCGAATTCTTCGAAGGAGTCTAACAGGTAAGGAGGAAGCAGAATAAATGGCTTACAAATCTTTTAAACCGTATACTCCTGGGCGCCGTCAGATGACCGTTTCCACGTTTGAAGAAATCACCACATCCACCCCGGAAAAATCCCTGCTCGCTCCCGTGCACAGCCACGGCGGCCGCAACAAGTCCGGGAAAATGACGGTCCGGCACCAGGGCGGCGGCCATAAACGCCAGTACAGAATTATTGATTTCAAGCGGACGAAGGACGGCGTACCGGCCAGAGTCGCGACCATCGAATACGATCCGAACCGGACCTGCCGCATCGCTCTTCTCCACTATGCAGATGGGGAAAAGCGCTACATCCTCGCTCCGAAGGGCCTGAAGGTGGGCGATACGGTCACCAGCGGTCCTGAATCCGATATTAAACCGGGCAACTGCCTCCCGCTCATCAACATCCCCCTGGGCACGAACGTGCACAACGTGGAGCTGAAAATCGGCAAGGGCGGCCAGATGGTCCGCGCTGCCGGCGAAACGGCTCAGCTCATGGCCAAGGAAGGGGACTATGCACTGCTCCGTCTCCCCAGCGGCGAACTGAGAAGGGTACACATCCGCTGCCGCGCCACTGTCGGTGTGGTAGGCAATGAAGACCACGAAAACATCACCCTGGGCAAGGCAGGCCGCAGCCGCTGGCTCGGCGTACGTCCGGCCAACCGCGGCGTTGTCATGAACCCGAACGACCATCCTCATGGCGGCGGCGAGGGCAAATCTCCTGTCGGCCGCAAGCGTCCGGTGACTCCGTGGGGCAAGCCTGCTTACGGCGTGAAGACCCGCGACAGCAAGAAGGCATCCACGAAGCTGATTGTTAAGAGACGCAAGTAAAATAAGGAGGAGTCAAAGTGTCCAGATCAGTAAAGAAAGGGCCGTTCGTCGCATATTCTCTGGAAAAGAAAATCAATGCCATGAACGACGCCAGCGAAAAGAAAGTCATCAAAACCTGGTCCCGTGCTTCTACCATTCTGCCGAGCTTCGTGGGTCACACCATCGCGGTCCATGATGGAAGAAAACATGTGCCGGTGTACGTAACCGAGGATATGGTCGGCCACAAGCTTGGCGAGTTCGCTCCGACCCGTACGTTCAAGGGCCATAGCAAGGATAAGAAATAATCCGGGGAGGAAATGAACATGGAAGTACAAGCAGTGACAAGAAATATCCGCATTTCGCCCCGCAAAGTCCGTGTGGTCATCGACCTGATCCGCGGCAAGAATGTGGGAGAGGCCCTGGCCATTCTCCGCCAGACTCCCAAAGCCGCTTCCTCTGTGGTGGAAAAAACGCTGAGAAGCGCTATGGCGAATGCTGAAAACAACAACGATATGAATATCGACAATCTCTATGTATCCACGACCTATGTAGATGCGGGTCCTATCATGAAACGGATTCATCCGCGCTCCCGCGGACAGGCGTTCTCGATTATGAAACGCACCAGCACACTTACGGTTAAAGTTGCGGAAAGAGACTAAAGGAGGGAAACGTTTTGGGTCAGAAAGTTAATCCGCATGGACTGCGCGTCGGCGTTATTGATGACTGGGATTCCAAGTGGTACGCAGAAAAGGATTATGCGGAGCTCCTTGTAGAAGACGCAAAAATCCGCGCGTTCCTGAAAAAGCATCTGTTCATTGCCGGCATTTCCAAAATCGGCATTAAACGGATCAACGGCAGAATCAAGCTGGCCATCTATACGGCGAAGCCGGGCATGGTCATCGGACGCGGCGGCACGGGCATTGAGGATATTAAGAAAGCTCTTACCGCGATTACCGACAGAAAGATTGACATTGATATTCTGGAAATCAAGTCCATTGACATGAGCGCCATCCTGGTGGCGGAAAACATCGCCGCTCAGCTCGAACGCCGCATCGGCTTCCGCCGCGCGGTAAAGCAGGCTGTGGGCAGAACCATGCGCGCTGGCGCCAAGGGTATCAAGGTCTGCGTGAGCGGCCGTCTCGGCGGCGCTGAAATCGCTCGCTCCGAAAGCTACCACGAAGGCTCTATTCCGCTGCAGACCCTCCGCGCCAACATTGACTACGGCGTGACCGCAGCGCACACCACCTACGGAGCCATCGGCGTTAAGGTATGGATTTACAAGGGCATCGTCGCTCCCGGTGAAATCGTTCCGGAAACGGAAAACACCCGTGACGGCAAGAACCGCGAAAACCGCCGTGAAGGCCGCAGAGGAGGCCGCAGAGGCGACCGTCGTGAAGGCCGCGGCGACAGAAGAGCGAAGAATACGGAAAGGAGTGACGCCTGATGTTAATTCCGAAGCGTACAAAATACCGCAAGCAGTTCCGCGGCCGCATGAAGGGCAAGGCCCATCGCGGCAACACGGTCACCTTTGGTGAATACGGGCTGGTGGCACTCGAGCCTTCCTGGATCACCAACCGTCAGATTGAAGCCGCTCGTATCGCCATGACCCGTTACGTCAGACGCGGCGGCAAGGTATGGATCAAAATTTTCCCCGATAAGCCGGTTACATCGAAACCCCTTGGCACTCGTCAGGGCTCCGGTAAAGGTTCTGTTGAATATTGGGTAGCCGTGGCAAAGCCGGGACGCGTCATGTTTGAAATGGCGGGCGTTCCCATGGAAACGGCCAGAGAAGCAATGCGTCTGGCCAGCAACAAGCTGCCGATCAAGACCAAGTTTGTAGTCAAGGGACACGAAGGAGTGGCAGAATAACATGAAGGTCAATGAAATTCGCAACCTCACTGCTGCCGAAATGGATGAAAAAGTCGCCGGCCTGAAAGAAGAACTGTTTAACCTCCGGTTTCAGCTCGCTACCGGTCAGCTTGAAAACCCCGGTCGGATTCACGAAGTGAAAAAGACGATCGCCCGGATCAAGACCATTCAGCGTGAAGAAGAATTGAAAGCGGCCCGCAAGGCTTGAGTCAACAGGAGGAAAAGACTGTGGCAGAAGAAAGAAATTTGCGCAAGGTGCGCCAGGGCGTAGTGGTCAGCGACAAAATGGACAAGACCGTTGTCGTTGCGGTGGAACGGAAGGTTCCCCACAAGCTCTATAAAAAATCGATCAACACCACAACAAAATTCAAGGCGCATGACGAGAAAAACGAATGCCGCGTCGGCGATACCGTACGCATCGTGGAAACCCGCCCGCTGTCTCATGACAAGCGCTGGAGAGTTGAAAAAATCGTTGCCCGTCAGAATTGAGATAGAGAAATAGGAGGATAGGCACGATGATTCAGCAGGAAAGCAGACTCAACGTTGCAGATAATACCGGTGCAAAGAGCGTTCTGGTCATTAAAGTCCTGGGCGGTTCCTGGCGCAAGTACGGCAACATCGGCGACATCGTCGTATGTACTGTTAAGGATGCAACGCCGGGGGGCGTTGTAAAGAAGAGCCAGGTAGTAAAGGGCGTTATCGTCCGTACCGTTAGCGGCATCAGCCGTTCGGACGGCTCTCACATTCGTTTCGATGAAAATGCCGTTGTTCTCATCAAGGAGGACAAGAGCCCGATCGGGACGCGTATTTTCGGACCCGTGGCAAGAGAACTCCGTGAAAAGGATTTCATGAAGATCATTTCCCTTGCTCCGGAAGTGCTCTGATGGGAGGTACACGATGAGCCATTTGCATGTGAAAACCGGCGATATGGTGGTAGTCATTGCCGGAAAAGATAAAGGGAAGCAGGGCAAAATCAAATCGGCCATGCCGGCGAAGAACCGCGTGGTCGTGGAAGGCGTCAACATGGTGAAGCGCCACACGAAGCCCA
Organism: uncultured Dialister sp.; assembly: GCA_964587685.1. Lineage (GTDB taxonomy): Bacteria > Bacillota > Negativicutes > Veillonellales > Dialisteraceae > UBA1822. The sequence goes on along the minus strand of CAZPLS010000024.1, from coordinate 13,683 downwards.
CCCAGAAAAATCCGAAGGGCGGCATTATTTCCAAGGAAGCTCCGATTCACGTATCCAATGTGATGATTCTGGATCCGGAGACGAACAAACCGACCCGCATCAAGAAGATTCGCCAGGAAGACGGATCCTACGTCAGAGCAGCTGTGAAGAGCGGCGCGATTATCGATAAGGCGAAATAAGCGGGGAAGGAGGAAATTATGTCCAGATTGAAAGACCTGTACACGGCAGAAATCAGAGGAGCCATGCAGGAAAAATTCGGCTACAAGAATCCCATGGAGATTCCGAAGCTGGAAAAAATAGTCATCAATATCGGCGTTGGCGAAGCGACGACCAACGCAAAGGCAGTGGACGCGGCCGCCTCCGACCTGGCAGCCATCACGGGCCAGAAGCCCATCGTCTGCAAGGCGAAGAAGTCTCTGGCAGCATGGCACATCCGTGAAGGCATGCCTCTGGGCTGCAAGGTGACGCTCCGCGGCGAAAAGATGTATGAATTCCTCGACCGCCTCGTCAACATTGCCCTCCCCCGGGTGCGCGACTTCCGCGGCATCAATCCGCAGAGCTTCGACGGCCGCGGCAACTATGCCTTCGGTGTGCGCGAACAGCTCATTTTCCCGGAAGTGGATTATGACAAGATCGACAAACTCCGCGGGATGGATATCATTATTGTCACGACAGCGAAAACCGACGAGGAAGCGCGCGAGCTTCTCACCCGATTCGGCATGCCGTTCAAGAAATAAGCAGGAGGACAACATGGCAAAGAAGTCTATGCTGGCACGCGAGAAAAAGAGAGAACTCGCAGTGAAGAAATATGCGGCCAAGCGTCAGGCGCTCAAGGAAGCCGGCGACTGGGAAGGGCTGAGCAAGCTGCCGCGCAACGCATCTCCCACGCGTCTGCACAACCGCTGCAAACTGACCGGCCGTCCCCATGGCTATATGCGCAAGTTCGGCGTATGCCGCAATCAGTTCCGTGACCTGGCTTACCGCGGAGAAATCCCCGGCGTAAGAAAAGCCAGCTGGTAAGAATATTTTGGAAGGAGGATTCTATATATGGTAACGACCGATCCGATTGCGGATATGCTCACCCGCATCCGCAACGCGAACGATGCATATCATGACAAGGTTGATATGCCTGCTTCTAAAATTAAAGCGGCTGTGCTTGAAATTTTGAAGGATGAAGGATTTATCAGAAACTGCGAACAGATCGAGGTAGACGGCCACCAGGTGCTCCGCGCGTCCCTGAAGTACGGCGCGAACCGGGAAAAGGTCATCAAAGGTCTGAAGAGAATTTCCAAACCGGGTCTGCGCGTTTATGCAGGCAAGGAAGAGCTGCCCCGCGTTCTCGGCGGTCTGGGCATTGCTATCATTTCCACGTCCAAGGGAATCATGACCGACAAGAAAGCCAGAAAAGAAGGCCTTGGCGGCGAAGTTCTCGCATATGTCTGGTAAGCAGGAGGAAGAATATGTCAAGAATAGGCAGACAGCCGATTGCGGTACCGGCAGGCGTGGAAGTCACCATTGACGGACATACCGTAACCGTGAAGGGACCGAAAGGCACCCTGTCCCGCACTCTGAATCAGGAAATGACGATCACCATGGAAGACGGCCACATCCATGTGACCCGTCCCAATGACAATGTAAAGGAACGCTCTCTCCACGGACTGACGCGCACGCTGATCAACAACATGGTTGTGGGCGTGACCCAGGGCTATGAGAAGCGCCTGGAAATCCAGGGCGTCGGCTACAACGCGCAGATGCAGGGCAAAAACCTGAAGCTCTCCCTGGGCTTCTCTCATCCCGTTATCGTAGAACCGCCGGAGGGCATTACCATCACCACCCCGTCGAACGTGGTCATCCTCGTTTCGGGCATCGACAAGGAAAAGGTAGGCATGGTGGCCGCTGAGATTCGCGCGTGGCGTGAACCGGAGCCGTACAAGGGCAAGGGCATCCGCTATGCAGGTGAACATGTGCGCCGCAAGGCTGGCAAGACCGGCGGGAAGTAATAGGGAGGCAATGAAATATGCGTAAAAATGCAAGCAGAGAAGCAGTGATTCGCCGTCATCTCCGTCTCCGCAACAAAATCTCCGGTACGGCCGAGCGCCCGCGTCTGAATGTATTCCGTTCCCTGCAGCATATCTATGCGCAGGTTATCGATGATACGGCAGGAGTCACACTCGTATCGGCGAGCACGCTGGATAAGGAACTCAAGGAAAAGCTCTCTTACGGCGGCAACATCGAGGCAGCCGGCGAAGTGGGCCGTCTCGTTGCCAAGAGAGCGCTGGAAAAGGGCATCGACACTGTTGTATTCGACCGCGGCGGCTATATTTACCATGGCAGAGTGAAAGCTCTGGCTGAAGGCGCCCGCGAAGGCGGCCTGAAGTTTTAAGCTAAAGGAGAAAAGCACATGCCAAGATTTGAAAAACCGGAATCCGATTTACAGGAAAAAGTCGTTTTCATCAACCGGGTTGCCAAAGTCGTTAAAGGCGGCCGTCGCTTTTCCTTCGCTGCCGTAGTCGTGGTCGGCGACGGAAAGGGCAGAGTCGGCGCAGGCCTTGGTAAAGCCGCGGAAGTGCCCGAAGCGATCCGCAAGGGCGTGGAAGACGCGAAGAAGAATATGATCACCGTGGCGACAAAGAATGGCACCATTCCCCACGAAGCGCTGGGAACCTACGGCGCAGGCAAGGTATTCATGAAGCCCGCTGCCGAAGGTTGCGGCATCATCGCCGGCGGCCCGACCCGTGCGGTGCTGGAACTGGCTGGCGTCCGCAACATTCTGACCAAGTCGCTGGGCTCCTCCAACCCGATCAACATGGTCAGAGCGACCCTCGATGCGCTGGGCAAGCTGGAAAACGCCCAGACCGTGGCAGCGCTGCGCGGCAGAACGCTCGATGAAATTTACAACGCCTGATGAGGAGAACGATCATGAGCAAAGCAACCATTACACTGAAGAAGAGCGTGATCGGCTCCAGACCTGAGCAGATCGCCACCATCAAGGCACTGGGACTCAAGAAGACCCATTCCTCTGTGGAACAGGAACTGACTCCGCAGATCCGGGGCATGCTTCATAAAGTGCGCCATCTGGTAGAAGTTGTGGAACACTGATAAAGGAGGTGTGCGATATGAAACTGCATGAACTGAAACCGGCGGAAGGCTCCACCAGAGCACGCCGACGCGTAGGCCGCGGCATCGGATCGGGCATGGGCAAGACGTCCACCCGCGGCATGAAAGGCCAGAATTCCAGATCCGGCGGCGGCGTCCGTCCGGGCTTTGAAGGCGGCCAGATGCCTCTGTACCGCCGTCTGCCGAAGCGCGGATTCAAGAACGTTCTCGCCAAGGAATATGCGGAGGTTAATGTGGAACAGCTCAATGTCTTTGAAGACGGCGAAGTCGTGACCCCCGTGTCCCTCATCGAAAAAGGAATCCTCAAGAATGTTCTTGATGGCGTTCGTGTACTCGGAAACGGTGAACTGACCAAATCTCTGACCGTTGAGGCACAGGGCTTCACCAAATCCGCACAGCAGAAAATTGAAGCAGCGGGTGGAAAAGCAGAGGTGAAGTAAAATGAGTAACATCCTCGAAAACCTTTTGAGCAATAAGGAATTAAAGGATCGCATCATTTTCACCTTTATTATGTTCGTCATTTTCCGGCTGGGGGTACACATCCCCGTGCCGGGCGTTGACACCTCTGTCATTGAGAGCCTGTTTTCCGCGGGCAACCTCTTTGGCTTCCTTGATTTATTTGCCGGGGGCGCATTGAGCAAGTTCTCCATCTTCGCGATGAGTATCACCCCTTACATCAACGCCTCCATTATTATGCAGCTCCTCACCGCCGTCATTCCCACCTTTGAAGAGTGGAAAAAGGAAGGCCAGGAGGGCTACAAAAAGATCCAGAAAATCACACGCTACGGCACGGTGGGCCTCGGCTTTGTCCAGGCCTTCGGCATGGCCTACGGCCTGCGCATCAACAATGCGCTGGTGGACAACAGCTGGATCTACGTGTTCTTCATCTGCATCGTGCTCACCGCAGGGACGTGCCTGCTCATGTGGATCGGCGAGCAGATCACGGAAAAAGGTATCGGCAACGGCATTTCCCTGATCATCTTTGCCGGCATCGTGGCCCGCTTCCCTGATGCGGTGAACACCATCATTGAATACCTCAAGGTTGGGACCATCAGTCCCTTCCAGTGCCTGCTGTTCCTCGTCATTGCCCTTGTGATGATCGCTGTGGTTATCGAGGTCAATGAAGGACAGCGCCGCATTCCCATTCAGTACGCCAAGCGCATCATCGGACGCAAGATGTACGGGGGCCACAACAGCTTCCTTCCCCTCAAGGTGAACCAGGCGGGCGTCATCCCGATCATCTTCGCTTCGTCCATTCTTATGATGCCGGTCACGCTGGCCCAGTTCATTCAAGTGGGGTGGATCCAGGCGGTGGCGAACTTCTTCAGCTGGGGCAGCTGGGCCAACACCATCTGCTACGCCTTCCTGATTGTGGTCTTCACCTACTTCTATACGGCCATCACCGTAAACGTGCAGGACCTGGCGGACAACATGAAGAAGTACGGCGGCTTCATTCCCGGCGTCCGGCCGGGCAAGCCGACCATGACCTATGTGGACAAGGTTCTCACGAGAATCACCCTCTCCGGGGCCATCTTCCTGGCGGTCATCGCGATCCTTCCGAACTTCATCGGAAATCTGACCGGTATTCAGGGCGTGTACTTCGGCGGCACGGCCCTGCTCATTATCGTCGGCGTGGCCCTCGATACGATGCGGCAGGCCCAGTCCCTCATGGTGAACCGTCACTACCAGGGTTTTATTAAGTAAGGAGCAGGGACTATGTATATCTTGTTAATGGGTCCGCCCGGCGCCGGAAAAGGCACCCAGGCGGAGCGCCTGATCAGTGAATACGGCATCCCCCAGATCTCCACGGGAGATATGTTCCGCGCGGCGGTGAAATCCGGCACAGCGCTGGGTAAGGAAGCCAAAAGCTATATGGACAGAGGCGCCCTGGTGCCGGACAGCGTCACCGTGGGCATCGTGAAGGAACGGCTCGAGCAGGAGGACTGCCGCAAGGGATGGATTCTCGACGGATTCCCCCGTACGACCGCCCAGGCAGCAGCGCTCGACGCCATACTCCACGACATGGGCATCACGCTCACCGCTGTTCTCAATATCAATGCAGACAAGAACGACCTGGTCCGCCGCATCAGCGGACGCATGGTCTGCCGCAGCTGCGGCGCCTCCTTCCACAAGGAGTTCCGCCAGCCGAAGGCAGAGGGTATATGCGACAGCTGCGGCGGCGAGCTCTACCAGAGAGACGATGACCGGGCTGACACAGTGAGCCAGCGCCTCTCCGTTTACGAAACCGCAACGAAGCCCCTCATCGACTACTACCGGGTGAGCGGCTGCCTCTATGACATCGACGGCAACCAGTCCATGGAGGATGTATACGGTCAGATCGAAGCGGCACTGAAGAAGGCGTCAAAATGATTACCATACGGACTCCGGAAGAAATAGAGAAAATCGCCCTCGCATCAAAGCTGACAGCAGATACGCTCTCTCTCCTGGAGAAGGCGGTCAGACCGGGCATCTCGACACTCGAACTGGACCGTATGGCGGAAGAGTACATCCGGGCGCACGGCGGTATCCCCAGCTGCAAGGGCTACGAGGGATACCCCGCCTCCCTTTGTACCTCCGTGAACGATGTGGTCGTTCACGGCATTCCGTCGGCAAAAAAAATTCTCCGCAAGGGAGATATTATTTCTCTGGATCTTGTGGTAGAATTGAATGGTTATATGGGCGATTCGTGCATTACCATTCCTGTTGGTCACACCAATAAAAAGAATCTGCAGTTAATTGAGGTGACGCAGCAGGCTCTTTTTGCCGGCATAAAACAGGCGGTGCCTGGGAACCATGTGGGCGATATCGGCTGCGCAGTGGAAAAGACCGTCCGTCCCTACGGATACGGCGTGCTGCGCGAATATGTCGGCCATGGAATTGGCACCGATATGCATGAAGAACCGGAGGTGCCGAACTACGGTACACCGGGACACGGGCCGCGCCTGGAAGCAGGCATGGTGATCTGCATCGAACCGATGATAACGATGGGAAGTCCGGACATTCTTACACTTCGGGACGGCTGGGGCGTCGTAACCGCAGACGGCAAGCCGTCCGCACACATCGAGCACACCGTGGCCATCACGAATGACGGCCCGAGAATCCTGACACTTCGGTCATAATTACGTAGGTAACCCAAAAGCTGAAGGAGGCTCCATGAGCAAAGACGACGTCATTGAAGTGGAAGGCAAAGTGGTAGAAAAACTGCCCAATGCCATGTTCAAAGTCAAACTCGAAAACGGACACATTGTTCTGGCACACATTTCCGGAAAAATGCGCATGAATTTCATCCGCATCCTTCCCGGCGATCGGGTGACGCTGGAACTGACAGCCTATGACCTCGACCATGGCAGGATCACCTATCGTTTCAAATAAGTAAGGAGGAACCAAGATGAAGGTCAGACCGTCTGTCAAAAAGATGTGCGACAAATGCAAGATCATTAAGCGCAAGGGCCGTGTCATGGTCATTTGCGAAAATCCGAAACATAAACAGAGACAGGGTTAATACAAAAGGAGGTTCAGAGTAGATGGCACGTATAGCTGGTGTAGACTTACCCCGTGATAAGCGCGTTGAGATCGGCTTAACTTATATTTATGGAATTGGCCTCACTCTTTCCAAAAAAATTCTTGCTGCCACCGGGATCAATCCCGATACGAGAGTCAGAGATCTGACGGAAGACGAAGTGGCAAAGATCCGCAATGCACTGGAAGATTACAGAGTCGAAGGCGATCTTCGCAGAGAAGAATCCCTCAACATTAAGCGGCTGGTGGAAATCGGCTCCTACCGGGGCCGCCGTCATCGCGCAGGTCTCCCCGTGCGGGGACAGCGCACGAAGACCAACGCGCGCACCCGCAAGGGACCGAAGAAGACCATTGCAGGCAAGAAGAAAGCCGGCAGAAAGTAATGTTGAAGGAGGGATACTATGGCTACTGTAAAATCTAAGAATAAAAGAAAAGAAAAGAAGCACGTAGAAACCGGCGCCGCACATATTCGTTCCACATTCAACAATACGATCGTGACGATTACGGATACCAATGGCAACACCATTTCCTGGGCATCCGCAGGCGGACTGGGATTTAAGGGTTCCCGCAAGAGCACGCCCTTTGCCGCACAGATGGCGGCGGAGCAGGCGGCCAGAGCGGCCGTTGACCAGGGCATGCGCTCTGCCGACGTGTTCGTCAAAGGACCGGGCGCCGGCCGGGAAGCCGCCATCCGGGCATTGCAGGCAGCTGGCATTGAAGTCAGCTCCATCAAGGATGTCACTCCGATTCCGCACAATGGCTGCCGTCCTCCCAAACGCAGAAGAGTATAATTATATCTTTTGCAGGATTGGCGCACGGCGCGAAAGGAGGAAAACCGGATGATCGAAAACAGAAGCTTCACGATTAAAACAGTGACACTGGATGAAAGTGATCGTCATGGCAGATTTGAGTGCGAGCCCCTGGAAAGAGGGTACGGCATCACCCTGGGCAACAGCCTGCGGCGGGTGCTCCTCTCGTCCCTCGATGGCGCGGCTATCACGTCCATCAGAATCGACGGGGTGCTCCACGAATTTTCCACGATTCCCGGCGTGCGGGAAGATGTGACCGACATCATTCTGAACCTGAAAAAAATCCGCTTCATCGCCCACGAAGAGGCGGAATTCCCGATTACAGTGCGGGTGGACATCACCGAAGAGGGACCGTTCTGCGCGGGAGACCTGAAGCTGCCGTCTGAAATTGATGTGCTCAATCAGGACCTGGAGCTCTGCAATCTGGACAAAGGGGCGCACCTCGGTATGGAAATCACCATTGACCAGGGTCATGGGTACGTACCGTTTACGAAGAATAAAAAAGAAGACGACGTCATCGGCGTCATTCCGATTGATTCCATTTATTCTCCTGTGATCAAATGCAACTACGAAGTGACCGATACGCGTGTCGGCAATGAAATGAATTACGACAAGCTCACCATAGATCTGGAGACAGACGGCTCCATCAGCGCGCCCGACGCGATTGCCAAAGCAGCGGCAATCCTCATCGGATGCTTTGAGAATTTCCGGCAGCTTGCCTCCTCGCCCATTTCTGTTTCCCAGCCTGATGAACAGGAAGGGGACGACAACAATGAGGCCTGGAGCGGAGCGGACGCCATAGATCTCACCCAGGTGCCGATTGATGAGCTTGACCTGTCCGTGCGCGCCTTCAACTGCCTGAAAAGGGCGGAAATCAACATGGTGGCGCAGCTTACGGACAAGACGGAAGATGAATTGACACGGGTACGCAATCTTGGCAAAAAATCCGTCGATGAAATTAAAATCAAGCTCGAGCAGTACAAGGGGCTTGGCCTTCATCTGAAGGATTCCAAAGATTGACAGGATATGAGGGAGGAAACACATGGTTCACAGCAAACTGAGAAGAGTCACCGGCGCCCGCAAAGCGCTGCTTCGCGGCCTCACCACGGAGCTCTTCAGATATGGCCGTATCGAAACCACGGAAACGAAGGCTAAGGAGCTGGCCCGTTCGGCCGCTAAAATGATTACCCTGGCCAAGCGGGGCGATCTCCATGCCCGCCGTCAGGTGCTTGCCTTCGTGATGGATGAAACCGTGACGAAGAAGCTCTTCGACGAAATCGCAAAGAAGTATGAAGAGAGAAACGGCGGCTATACGCGCATCATGAAGCTCGCACCCAGAAAAGGCGACGCGGCGCTCCGCGTCATCATTGAACTGGTGTGATGCAGAAGGGAAAAACTTTTCGGACTTGTCCGGAAAGTTTTTTTTTGCCCCAAATGAGGGGAGAAGGCATGGAAGCGCCCGCCCGTCCATGCCCGGCAGGAATCCCCAAAGGGGACAAAACCATGTATAATGGGAGTAATACAATCTAAAGGCGGCATGGCCGCGGGAGGTGAATCACATGATCAGAGAATTATTGCATAAGGAATGGTTCCGCACGAGACGGTTCAGGTACATTCTCTGGTCGGTGATTCTTTTTGCTCTCATGGGCGGCGTGTACTGGTATACACACCGGAACGAGACAAATGTGCGGGCGGGCATGATGCGCCCTGCCGTGGAAGCAGAGGTGCTCGTCCGGCAGGACATGATGAAACGGGTGGTTCTCTCCGGCGCCACCGTGCCCCGGGCGGAGGTGGACATTTCCCCCAAGTACGACGGCCGCATCGTCCGCGTGGCGGTGGATCTGGGGGATCGGGTGTCGGCCGGGGACGTACTCATCCAGCAGGACGCGACGGACCTGGAGATTTCCATCCGCCAGAACATTGCCGGGAGCGATCAGGCGGCGGCAGAGGCGGTGGAAAGCCGCTCCCAGTACGGGGCGGACATTCTGAAGGCGCAGAGCGACTACCACAATGCGCTTACCACCTACCAGCGCTACCAGACTCTCTATGACCTGGGAGCCGTGGCCCTCCAGGAACGGGACGACAAGTACCGCGCCATGATGGAGGCCCGGGCGGCATTGGACAGCCTGGAAAACCAGCAGATGGGTGAGAACCCCGCCGTGGTGGCGGCGAAGGAGGCCGCGTCCCGGCAGGCCCGGTACGTGGTGGAAGGACTTCGCCAGCAGCGGGATGACATGACCATCACCGCACCCCGGAGCGGCGTCATTGGCTACCGCCAGGCCGAGGAGGGGGAGTGGGCCACCGCGGGGCAGACGCTGCTTACCCTCGTGGATAACAGCCTCCTCTACGTGGACTGCAATGTGGCCGAGCAGGACATCGGCGTCCTCCGCGTGGGGATGGCCCTCCCTGTATCCATCGATTCCCTGGGAAATGTCTACCCGGGCCGCATTATCTACATCAGCCCGTCCATGGAGTCCGCTACCCATTCCTACCGGGTGCGCTTCGTCATGGATACAAAGGAAGGCGAAGTCCTGGGCGGCATGTTTGCCCGAACAGAGGTCACCGCGGTGCAGCGGAAGGACACCCTCTTCGTGCCCAAGGAGGCCGTGGGCGATGACAATGGGAAGAAGTACGTCTTCCTCATCGACGAGGAGGGGAAGGCCCGCCGAACCTACGTTTCCATCGGCCTCATCAATGACGATGACATGGAGCTCCTCTCCGGCGTGAAGGAAGGCGACCGGGTGGCCGTGACCAATATCTCCCGTCTCCGTGACGGCATGGAGGCGGAAATCCTCCGGGGAGGCAGGCAATGAAGTCATTCAACCTGACTCACTACTCCGTGACACACCCCGTGGGCATCTCCATGATCGTCCTCTTCTTCGTGGTGCTCGGCCTCTACAGCTACTGGCGCATCGGCGTGGAGCTCTATCCGAATATCAACACGCCCTACGTGGTGGTGCGCGTAGACTACGAGGGGGCCGACGCGGAATCGGTGGAGCAGCAGATCACCAAGCCCGTGGAAGACGCCCTGTCAGCGGTATCGGGGGTGCGCCATATCACCTCCCGGTCCATCACGGGCCGATCCCGGGTGACCCTTGAGCTTGACTTCAACACGGACGCGGACGCAGCGGCCACGGACGCCCTGCAGAAGGTAAACGCCATCCGGGGGCAGCTACCCGATGACGCGGACGATCCCATCGTGCAGAAGCGGGACATGGACGCGGCGCCGATCATTGATCTCGCGCTCATGTCCGCCCATCCCCTCGATGAAATGTACTCCATGGCGGACAATACCTTTGTGAACGAGCTTTCCCGCGCCTCGGGCGTCTCCGACGTGGAGCTCTCCGGCGGCAGGGACAAGGAAATTGCCGTCAAAATCGACCGGGACAAGCTCGCCTACTATGGCATCACCATGCGGGATGTGATCGACGCCATCCGCGCCGAAAACCGCCTCGCCCCCTCAGGATCCTCCTACACAGACCGGCGCCAGACACAGATCCGCCTCGACGCCCAGTATGAGGACGTGGCGGACATCAAGAAAATCCACGTCACCAATTCCTCGGGCGCGGCCATTCCCTTGACCGCCCTGGGCGACGTGGTGCGCCAGGACGAGAAGGTGGCCCGGTACGCCCGCATCAACGGGCAGGATGCCATCGGCATATCCATCTACAAGAACAGCGAGGCCAATCTCGTTTCCACGGCGGACAACGTCATGGCCATCGTGGAAACCCTCCGCCAGACCTACCCGGACTACCAGTTCGTCGTGGTGAGCGACTCGGCGGACTACGTGCGCACCGCCCTCCGGAGCACCCTGGCCACGCTCATCGAAGGGCTGTGCACCACCGGTCTTGTGCTCTTCCTCTTCCTCCGCGGGTGGCGATCCACCGCGGCCGTCATCATCGCCATACCCACGTCCCTCATCGCCACCTTCTTCGCCATGTACTTTTCGGGCTTCACCTTCAACATGATGTCCCTCATGGGGATGACCCTGTGCATCGGCGTTCTCGTGGACGACTCCATCGTGGTCATAGAAAACATCCACCGCCACCTCACAAAGGGAGAGGCGCCCCTCGAGGCGGCGGAAAAGGGGCGCATGGAAATCGGCATGGCCGCCATCGCCATCACCCTCTGCGACGTGGTGGTCTTCCTGCCCATCGCCTTCATGGACAGCATGACAGGCCAGTTCTTCAAGCAATTCGGCCTCACCATCGTCTATGCGGCCCTCTTTTCCCTCTTCATTTCCTTTACATTGACGCCCATGCTGGCGGCGCGGCTCTTTAAGAACGGTCTCCATATCCCCGACAGGAAGCTCTGGCGCACCATCGACCGATGGGAGAAGGCCATGCAGAACGAATACGAGCTCGCCCTCCGATGGAGCCTGCGCCACCAGAAAAAGCTCTTTACCGCCGTCACCGCCGCCCTGGCGGTCTTCGTGGGCTTCGTGCCCCTCGGCCTCATCGGCATCGAATACATGCCCCGCACAGACGAGAGCGGCTTCAACGTGCAGATGCAGCTCCCCACCGACGCGTCCATCGAGCGCACCGACGCGGTGGCCCGGCAGCTCGAGGAATACCTCGCCGAAGTGCCGGAGGTGACCACCTACATGGCCATGGCCGGCGGGGGCAACGGCGTCAACTCCGGGCGCATCCGCGTCTCCCTCACAGACCGGCAGGACAGAGACCGCACCATCTGGGAGATTACGGGTGATATGCGCCGCTGGGTGAGCGAAAACATCATCGATGGAGAAATCCGCATCCGCGAGGACCAGGCGTCCGTTTCCGGCACCGCCGGCGGCGGGCTGGGCCTGGGCGGCGGCGCCTTCCGCCTCGAGCTCCGCGGCAACAACATGGCCGATCTCATTGCCGTCTCCCTCCAGGTATCCGACATGCTGAAAACCGGAAACTACGGTCTCACGGACATCAACAGCAACTACCAGGAAGGCCTGCCCGAGCTCTCCCTCATTCCCGACCGGGATAAGCTGCGCCACTACGGCGTCTCCGTGGACGAGCTCTACGACACCTTTTCCTCCGTTATCAGCGGCGCCGAGGCGGGCGTCCTTCCCAATGACCCCCTGAACGACGACAATGACACGGACATCAACGTATACTTCCAGGACGGGGAATCCTACCGGAAATCCGACATCGCCGCCATACCCATCCGGAGCGAGACGGGCATGGTGCGCCTCTCCGACATCGCGGAAATCCGGGACGACTTGGGCCCCATCACCATTCACCGCACAGACAAGCAGCGCACCATCACCATCGGCGGCAACCCCTCCGGGCGGGCGCTGAACTCCATCATACAGGACGTAACGGCCGACCTTGAGGCCATGGATCTCCCCCCGACCGTGACCTTCCGCTTCTCCGGGCAGGCCGATCGCATGACAGAGACCTTCACCGAGCTCCTCGCGGCCCTCCTCATGGGCATGCTCCTCGTGTACATGATCCTCTCCGTCCTCTACGAATCGGCGAAAACATCCTTCATCCGCATGTTCTCCCTGCCCTTCGGCCTTATCGGCTCCCTTCTTTTCCTCTTCCTCATGAACCAGACCATGAACCTCTACTCCATGATCGGCATCATCGTCATGGATGGCGTAGTGGCCAAGAACGGCACCCTTCTTCTCGACTACACCCTGACACTCATGCACACCCGGGGGATGAGCGCGAAGGACGCCGTCATGGAAGCGGGCAGAGAGCGCCTCCGGCCCATCCTCATGACCACCTTCACCATGATCGTGGGCATGCTCCCCACGGCGCTCGCCGTCACCGCAGGCTCCGAGACAAGAAGCTCCATGGCATGGGTGATCATAGGAGGCCTCCTCACCTCGACAGTCTTCACACTCCTCGTGATTCCGATTATCTTCCTCTTCTTTGAAAAATACCCCGTCCGCACTTGGATAAAGGTAATTCGTAATGCGCAATGCGTAATTCGTAATTAAGGGGACTGCAAACAAAGAGGGGGAGAGAAACATTTACAATTGAGAATTAAAGAATAGCAGCACTGGAGACGCAACAATTCCAAGAAAATGATGAATAAGGAGAGCGGCGAAGAAGAGACCACAACACAATGAGAGCATCGTCAACAGCGATGCGGGGTAAATACCGACTGCCTCAACAGGTGAGATTCGTGTCAGCTCCCCGCCCGTTATTTTTTGACCGGCCCCGAAGGGGCAAAATTGGCGGAACTCAGCGTGAAGCCCGCAGCTTGTCTGAGCGAGCGCAGCGAGCGAGTTTAGCGT
>CAZPLS010000023.1:13890-19679 GCA_964587685.1 uncultured Dialister sp. | reverse complement strand
ATCGACGCCTGGCTCGGCACCGTCTTCGGCGGCCCCATGGCCTCCCTCATCAGCCAGCCCTATCTCTTCGTGCCCGCAGTAAGCGCTGCTGCACTCCTGGCCCGATTTATCATCGTGGACATCACCACGTGCTACGCCCTCTTCATCGTGGTACTCACCCCCTTCTGCCTTGACGCGGGCATGAGTCCGTGGGTCGCTGCCATCTGCGCCTACTGCGCGGTGTACCCGTACTTCGTAAAATACCAGAACGTGAGCTTCCTCGCCGCCTTTCAGTCCGCCGGCGGGGACGAGAAGCTGGATCACAAAAAACTGATTCCCTTCTGCCTCACCTTCCACGCGGCAAGCTTCCTTGCCCTCACCGCCTGTGTCCCCTACTGGCAGATGCTGGGACTCATTCCGTAAAAATTTTAAAAAGAAATATTTCCTTTTGATTCAAATCCATTCAGTGAAACAGAGACAATGCAATCCTTGTCTCTGTTTTTTTCTGCATCCAATCCAGAATAAACCGGCGCAACGCCGCCAGACCAGATGACTCCGCCATTCCCTGACAAAAAGCCGTTTCTTTTGACGCGCCTTTCTGCTACAATAGAGTTATTCACAAATACACATATCAATTATGCACATAATCAAGGAATAGAAATGGCGATATCAGGCCATTTTTTATCTCTTATTTCCAGATAATTCACTTTTTATGCCACTTATTCACCGCTTTATTCACCTTCAGGAGCCCGGCTTCTGAAAGAAAGGATTTTTTATGGATATGTTTTCTCTGTGGGAGCGGGTACTCTCCTACGTGGAAAAGAATGATCGGCAGTACTATGCCATGTTCCTGGAGCAGCTCTTTCCCTACTCGTTTTCGGAGGGCCGTTTTACCATTGCGGCCAATAAGGCTTACCTGATCCAGTGGATACAGAATCTGTACGCCCGCAAGATTGAGTCCATCATTGCAGAGGCCACAGGTTCGCCCGCGGCGGTGACCATCATTCTGAATCCCAATACGCAGGGCGCGCCGGCGGTCATGCCGACGCCTGTGACGCCCGCGCCCATCCCTGACCAGACAGTGCCCCAGCCCACACCTGCAGCACCGGCGCCCATGCAGCCGGTGCCCCCTGCGCCGGTGCAGCCATCCATGCCAATGCCTGCACCGGGACCCACGCCTGCGATACCCTTTCCCTTTCCGCAGGCGGTGCCGCCTGACGCGCCCCTCACGCCGCCCATAGATGTGGCAAGTATTCGCCCGAAATCCCTCAATGAAGCGACGCTTCCTTCCATTGAAGAGGAAATACGGAAAAAGCATTCCGGACGGACGGAGGAGATGGATCTCTTTTCCCACGCCGCCAGCACCTCCGCCACAGGGAAGAAGAATGTCCTCTCTGAATTCACCTTCGAAACCTTCGTATCGGGCAACTGCAACGAAATGGCCTACCAGGCAGCCCTTGCCGTGGCCGAACAGATCGCCACGGACAATTACAACCGATCCTTCAATCCCCTCTTCATCTACGGCCCCTCCGGTTTGGGGAAAACCCACCTTCTCCGGGCCATTCAAAATTACCTCCCCACCCATTCCAAAAATAAAAAGGCGGTCTTCATGCCGAGCGAAACCTTCGTGAATGAGCTCATTTCCGCCATCGGCAGCAAAACCCAGGAAAAATTCCGCCAGAAGTACCGCACGGTGGATGTGCTCCTCCTGGATGATGTTCAATTTTTCGGCAAGACCGAATCGTCTGCCATCGAGCTGTTCAACACGTTCAACAACCTCTTCGACAACCGGAAGAACATCGTCATGACCAGCGATTCCACGCCGGAAAACATCCGCGACCTGGAGGACCGCCTCAAGTCCCGCTTCGCCAGCGGGCTGGTGGTGCAGATCAGTCCGCCGGATTTTGAAATCTGCTGCGCCATTCTGGAGCGCCGCGCCGAAACCGACGGGGTGCGCATGCCCCAGGACGTCATAGAATTCATCGCCCGGCACATCAATAAAAACATCCGCGAGCTCGAGGGCGCCTACTACAGCGTAAAGGTATACTGCCACCTCTCCCGGAGCGAAATCACCCTCGAAAAGGCCCGGGAAGCCCTCAAATCGCACCGCGCCTTCAAGGAGGAAAAGGAGCTCACCATGGACCTCATTATAGACACAGTATGTCGCCAGTACGACGTACCAAAGGCCAAGCTCGTGGGCAAGGGGCGTCCAAAGAACATCGTCATCCCCAGACAAATCGCCATGTACCTCTGCCGGAACGATATGGGTGAGTCCTACCAGTCCATCGCGGACGTGTTTCACAAAAATGACCACACCTCGGTGCTGCAGGCCTGCCGCCGGGTGGAAAAGGCCATTAGCAGTGATCCCACCATGAAAAAGACCATTGAAGGCCTGAGAGAATTGTTAAAAAAGTAGTGCCTTGTGTGTGAATAGACTGTGATTTACTGCCTTTTCTTTCCGGCTGTGAAGAGTGTGAATAAAAAAAAGTGGTTATTCACCTACTTATTCCATCGGAAAAATCGCGTAAAAACGGGCTATTCACAGACTTATTCACTTATTCACACCGCCTACTGCTTCCACTGCTTATCTTTTTTAAATCAGTAATAGTAAAGGAGACCATCCATGAAAATCCGGTTTCAGAGAGATGCACTGACCCGTTCCCTCGAAATGGTCCAGTGCGCTGCACAGAACAAAGTGACATCCAACACGAACAACGGCATTTACATCCATGCTGCCGACGGTGAAGTGGAGTTCCAGGCCAATGATTTCACCATCGCTGTGAAGACCTCCTGCCAGGCTGTGGTGGAGGAAGAAGGCGAAACGGTAGTGGCCTCTTCCCAGCTTCCGCTCATGATTCGGCTGCTCCCTGAGGGAGAGGTCCTCATGGAGCAGCATGTGAGCGAGGGCTTCGTTAAATTCAGTGCAGGCAACGCGGTCTATCATTTTCCCGTGCGCAGCGTAGACGATTTTCCCATGGTGGAAACCATGTCGAAGGCGGGGAGCTGCACCCTGCCGGCTGCCGTTCTCGCGGACATGGTGAACCTGACCCAGTACGCGGCGGCCACAGACAAGCAGAAGCCCTTCTTCACGGGCATTCTCTTTGAAATCAAAGGGTACTCCTTTGCCATGGCGGCGACGAATACCCACCGCCTGGCAGCCAAGGAGGTCACGCTGGATGTGGAAGCGGAACAGCCCGGCCGCATGATCGTCCCTGCCCAGATCATGGCAGAGGTGGTGCGCCTTCTTCCGTCGGGCACGGAGGATCAGGTGGTTGTGTCCTGGGGCAAGAGCCATGTGGCCTTTTCCTTTGGAAGCACCTACTTCCTTTCCAACCTCATCAACGGGGAGTATCCCGATTACCACCGGGTCATTCCCACTCGCTTTGACAGCACGGTGGTGCTGGATCTGAAAGCGTTCCAGCAGGGGGTATCCATGGTTTCCCCCATTTCCCGGGACATGGATTACAAGACCATCAACTTTAATTTTGAAGAGGGCCGCCTCGACATTTATGAAGAGGATAAGTCCATCGGTTCGTCCCGGGCGACCATCCCCGCCCAGCTCACGGGAGAACCCATTCACATCATTTTCAACTGCCATTATATTGAAGACATTCTGAAGCATTCCCGGGGCGACACGATCATTCTTCATCTCCTGAGAAACGGCCCCATGCTCGTGGAGCAGGAAGAGGACAAAACTTATCAGTACGTGGTTACCCCCATGAGAGGCAGAGGATGAATACGATCACAATCCATACGGACACCATTCAGCTGGACCAGGCCCTGAAAAAGGAGGGCATCATTTCCACCGGCGGGGAAATGGCTCCCTTTCTGGAGATGCACCGCATCCAGCTCAATGGCTCCCCCATTCATGAGAAGCGGAAGAAGCTCCATCCTGGTGACGTGCTCACCATCGACGGCAGCAATTACCGCATAGAGCGGCAGCCATGACGCTTACGTCTTTCCGGCTCATCCATTTTCGCAACCAGAAAGATGAGCGGTATGAGCCGGACCGGGGCATCACACTCTTTACAGGGGACAACGGGGCGGGGAAGACCAATCTCATTGAAGCGGTGTACTTCGCGTCCATAGGAAAATCCTTCCGCGCCGTGAGGGCGGAGGATCTCATCCACTTTGATGAAGATGAGGGCACGATTCTGCTGGACTTTTCCATCCGCGGCGCGGCCCAGCAAATCAAGGTGCGCCTCTCCCGGACTGAGGGGGTTTCCTTTTCCATGAATGAGACGAAAATGCGTCGAAAAGACCTTGTTGGTACCTTTCGTACGGTTCTCTTCACCCCCGATGAACTGCAGCTCATTAAGGGAGCGCCCCAGGAACGGCGGCGCTTTCTTGATTTGGAGGTGTCCCAGGTGAGCCCCCGCTACTACGAGGAGCTCCTCCGGTACAATCGCGCCGTGGCTCAGCGGAACGCCGCCCTGCGCCGGGCCCAGCTTCAGGGCCGGGTACCGGACATCGATATGTGGGACATGCAGATCGCTTCTGGCGGGGCCTACCTGGTGAAAAAGCGATTTGAGGCGGTGGCGCGCATGAATGAATGCCTTACCGTGACGGAAGGAGCACTCACGGGCGCGCAGGAAAGCCTTTCCCTCCAGTATGTGCTGTCCCACGGCGAGGGCGTGCCTGACGAGAGCTGGTATCTGACTCGCCTTGCCGCGGCGCGAGAGGAGGACACCCGCCTGTGCCGCACCTCTGTGGGGCCCCACAGGGACGACATCCTCTTCCTTCTCAATGGCCGGCCCATCGCGCGGTTCGGCTCAGAGGGGCAGCAGCGCACAGCCATCCTGGCGTTGAAGCTGGCGGAAGCGGAATTTATCCGAAATGAAACGGGAGAATACCCGGTGCTCCTCCTGGACGATATGGGAAGCGAGCTCGATCGGAAGCGCCGCACCGCCCTCTTCTCCTATCTCGAGGCGGGGCACATTCAGGCCCTGGTCACTGCGGCGGAGTACGATGGCCCGGCGGGGCGGGTCATTTCCCTCAACCCTTGATTCCCTATGTTTCACGTGAAACATTGTCGGTCTGCCAAACAGACCGGGAGGACCTATGAAGCGATTGAGTGATTTGCAGGGCATGGACGCATCCATGGAAAAAGTAAAGGATACCCTGGACGGAAACAACGCCTTTCAATTCTGGCTCTTCCAGCAGCGCTGGGAACGCCTGGTGGGAGACGTGCTGGCATCGGAATCTTCCATCGGCCGGTACAATCGGGACGTTCTTTATATTTACGTCACCAATTCGGTGTGGATGCAGGAGTTCATCATGCGGAAAGAGGACATTCTTCGGCGGGTGCAGGAGGACAGCTATGGCGCCCGTTTCAGGGACATTCGCTTTCAGATGGGGCCGACGAGGGTCCGCACCGAGCCCGACCTGCCGCTGGCGCAGATGGCTTCCTTTTACGATGAAAGAAAGCGGAGCGCCCCCATCACAGAGGAGGAAGAAGGGCAAATCGAGACGTGGACGGCGGCGAACGTGGAAAAGGAGGCCCTGCGTCCTCTTTTCAAGGATCTCATGAGGGGCGCGCTGCGGCAGCACAAGGAAGAGCTCTCTTCGGGGTGGTATCCCTGCAGCGTCTGCGGAGAGCTCTGCCCGTCGAAGAACAGGCTCTGCACGCGGTGTCGCCTCGAGGAGGAGCGGCAGATGCGCAACCGCATCGTTTTGATGCTTACGGATCACCCGGAATGGCTCTGTGAGGATGTGCAGAAGCGCCTCCCTGCCACGTACAGGCAGTACGCCGAAGCGCGGGATGTTCTCATTCACCGCTATCGGGAAAATCATTCCAATGGCTGCGGAAC
>CAZPLS010000023.1:0-13790 GCA_964587685.1 uncultured Dialister sp. | reverse complement strand
AATGGCATATGAGCAAAAAAGACTTCCAAAATGGAAGTTTTTTTGTATGGATTTTGAAATTTTAAGATGTTTCTCAAGAAAAAATGTAGAAACTTGATAAAATATAAATAGGACATCTTCCGTAAGAGGGGGATTTGTATGGGAGAAAGAAGGGGATGCTATGGATAAAGAAGGAAACATAGATGTAACCAGGTATCGCGCCGAGCCGGGCAAGGTCATTAAGCTGAGCGATTTTCCCACCGCCTGCGATGTGAACATAGACAAGGAACAGGTGAAAACGGTGTACTTCCCGCAGATTCTGCAGGATCTGTCGCTCATGCAGGCCAAGCTCTACGCCCAGAGCACGTACGGCCTTGTCATCGTGCTGCAGGCCATGGATGCGGCGGGCAAAGACGGCACGATTCGCCATGTCTTTTCTCATCTGGATCCGAATGGAGTTCATGTGGTGTCCTTCAAGCAGCCCACCACAGAGGAGAAGGACCATGATTATATGTGGCGCATCAACCGCGCCCTGCCCCGGCGGGGAGACATCGGCATTTTCAATCGGTCCCACTATGAGGATGTGGTCATTACCCGCGTGCACGACCTCATTGAGCACGATAAAATTCCGAAGAACCTGGTAAATAAGAATTTTTGGGAGACAAGGTACCGTCAGATCAATGACTGGGAGCGGTATCTCTTTGAAAACGGCTTTCCTGTGGTGAAAATTTTCCTCCATGTGTCAAAGAATGAGCAGAGAGATCGCCTGGCGGAGCGCATTCTGAATAAGAAGAAAAACTGGAAATTTTCCATGGCCGATATTAATGAGCGTCGGTATTGGGACAAGTACCAGGAGCTCTATGGCGATATGATCTCCAATACGTCGAAGAAATACGCTCCGTGGTACGTTGTGCCTGCGGACAACAAATGGTATACCCGGTTTGTGGTGGCACAGATCGTGGAACGAACGATGAAAAAAATCGCCCCCGATTTCCCGCAGATGTCCAGGGAAGTGAAAGCGCAGCTGGAAGAATTCCGCCGGCTTATCGAAAGCGGCAATGTGGGCATGATTGCAGAAATGCAGGACATGTTCTACGACAAAAAAGGAAAATCATAAATGAAATCCTCCTGGTTTCCGGGAGGATTTTGTTTCACGTGAAACATAAAAAAAGCCCTCGGAATGAGGGCAGAGGTTCAGGCGTTTCGCCGCATGTATCCCACCACGAGGAGGAGGGCCGATACAGCGAGTCCCACAAATACCGGGTTGATGGGAAGGGGCAGTACCGTGGCGGTGAGGACGGCCGCGGCGGTGCTCACGATGATGGAGGCCAGGCCCCACTTGGGCGCTATATGGCCCGGCCAGAAAATGGCAATGGACATGGGAAGGAGGATGCCCCCGCCGCGGAGGGCCATGGAGAGGTAGTTCCAGAAGAGGACCTGCGAATCGAGGTGGTACAGAGCAAAGAGACCCGCCCCGGCGAGAATGGCCACCACAGAGGCTCTCGTGATGTGCAGAAGGGTGCGGTCATTTTTGATGCGGAAGACCGCCCCCGCAATGTCCCGGGATAGCATGGTACCCATGCCCAGAGCGAGTCCCCCGATGGAGCTCACCAGGGAAAGAAGAATGCCGCCTAAAGCGATCCCCGCGATGAGGAGCCCCTCATGCTCGATGAGGTAGTGAGGAAGCACGAGGATGGGGAGCACATCCGGATAGAAGGCGCGCATGTACATGCCCACAGCGATGAAGGGGAGCCCCACGGGGATGGTGATGAGGGCGGAAAGGAAGCATCCCGCTGCGGCCGTCCTCGGGGAGGAAGCGGAAAAAATAGCTTGAACATAAGTTTGTGTACAAATGACGCCCACCAGCATGGAGAGGAAGGTGGCCGTAGCTTCCCCGGCGTTGTATCCGGCGAGGGTGAGCCATGGGGTAGAGGGGAAGAGGGCATCAAACTGCTCTGCCGGCAGGCGCAGGAGCTCCAGAAAGGCGGAAATTCCTGCAATGGAGAGGGATACAAAGATGACGCCCATTTTGAGAATGCCGCCGACGCCGGCGCCCTTCATGCCTCCGAAGAAGGTGTAGACCACCACGAGGAGGATGAGGAGCCCCGCCGCTGTGGTGTGCGACAGGGAGAGGAGGGCGGAGAGGAGGTGGATGCCTGAGAGGGAGCTGGCAATGATGGAAAAGAAGGTGCCAATGGAGGAAATGACCGACGCGGCTTCCTCCGCCTTCACGCCGTAGTGACTCGCCAGGAGCTCCGGGATGGTCACCAGGCCTGTGTTCCGTAGGGGCCTGGCGTAGAAGAGGCCCATGAGGATGAAGGTGATCCCTGCGCCGAGGGTGAACCACCACGCAGACAGGCCCAGTGTGAAGGCCATCTGAGAGGTGCCGATGGTGGCGCCGCCTCCCACGATGGATCCTGCAATGGCCCCGGCGACGAGGCCCGGACCGGCAGAACGCCCGGAAAGGCTGTATCCCTCCGACGAATTCACCTTTCGCGCGGCGTACATCCCCGCAGCGATGACGGCAAACACCGTGGTGAGCATAATGATCGCATGCCAGACAGAAAGCTCCATATCCATCCCTCTTTCGTTTGGTTTTATTTATTATAGCATGACAAAAGATTCCCAAAGAGATACTTTAAATAAGAAATGAGTACCATAAAATATCGAGAAGACAAGAAAAAGAAATAATTTTCTAAAAAAGCAACGGTAAAAGACAAGAAAAGACATGTTTTTGGAAAAATTATCCACTCTTGTGTTATAATGAGCTTGTATATGCAGGAGGGACCATATGGGAAGGATTATCAGCATTATCAATCAGAAGGGCGGCGTGGGGAAAACCACCACGGCGGTCAATCTGTCTGCTGCGCTGGCGGCAGCCGGGCGGAAAACGCTCCTGATTGATGAGGATGCGCAGGGCAATGCCACGAGCGGCCTTTCCATGGATACGTCCCGTTTTGCATTGACACTCTACGATGTGCTTATTAATGACGAGACTGCGGAAAAGGCGGTGTACGCCACCGATGTAAAGAATCTATTTCTCCTTCCCTCCTCCATTGACCTGGCCGGGGCGGAGGTGGAAATGGTAGATCTCCCCGACAGAGAAACAATCCTCCGCCGCGTGGTGGAGCCCATTCGGGATCATTACGACTACATCCTCATTGACTGTCCCCCTTCGCTGGGGCTGATGACAGTGAACGCCCTTACGGCGGCCGATGAGGTGCTCATTCCCATTCAGGCGGAATTCTACGCTCTGGAAGGGTTGTCTCAGCTCATGAAAACGGTGAACACGGTGAAAAAGCGCCTCAATCCCCGGTTGGACCTTCTGGGCATACTCCTCACCATGTATGACGGTCGGAACAATCTGGCTGTACAGGTGGCGGATGAGGTCAAATCCTATTTCGGTAAAAAAGTGTTCAAAACGTTCATTCCCCGGGCAGTGAAGCTGTCAGAGGCGCCCAGCTTCGGGCAGCCCATCTTCCTGTATGCGCCCAAGTCCAAGGGAGCGGATGCCTATTGGGGACTCTGTCGGGAGGTGCTGAAGCGTGGTTAAGGGAAAGCGGCTCGGCCGCGGCTTGAATGCCCTTCTTTCCGATGATGCACCGAAGAAGGATCGGGCGGAAGACATAGCCATCGACCGCATTGCGGCCAATCCGCACCAGCCCCGTCGGGAGTTCAATGAGGAGGCGCTGGCCGAGCTGGCTGCGTCCATCAAGGCCCACGGACTGGTGCAGCCCATCATCGTCCGTCCCGCTGAGGGAGGCACCTACTCTCTCATTGCGGGAGAGAGGCGGCTTCGGGCGGCCCGCATGGCAGGCCTCACCACCATATCCGCCCTCGTGCGCGACTACGATGAGAAGGGCGCCGAGGAAGCGGCTCTCGTGGAAAATCTCCAGAGAGAGGATCTGAACCCGGTGGAGGAGGGCGAGGCCCTGGCCCATCTCATGGAAACCTATGGCTATACCCAGGAGCAGGTGGCAGGCATCATCGGGAAAAGCAGACCCTACGTAGCCAATTTGCTCCGCCTCCGGGCACTGCCCGCGGACATTCTTTCTCTCCTTGCCGCAGGGCGCCTCACCATCGGCCAGGTCCGGCCCCTTCTGGCGCTTTCATCGGAAAAGGAGCAGATCGAGCTGGCCCGGCGCATAGAAAGGGACAATCTGTCCTCCCGCCAGGCAGAGGAACTGGTGCGGGGTCAAACTCAGCGGAAGGAACCAAAAACCAAGCCGGCGGATCCCGCCGCGGCCTACTTCCGCAACATCGAAGAGGAATTGAAGCTGGCACTGGGCACAGGGGTGCGCATCAAAAATGGAAAAGGGAAAAACAGCCTCCGCGGTGCCATCACCATTGAATACGCCAGTGAAAAAGAATTTCATCGCATTATCGCTTTTCTGAAAAACGAGGAATAAAGATGTTCAGCGGAAGTCTTACACTGTACGTGATTCTGGCCCTCATGGGTTTCATGATTATCTTCCTTCTTATGCAGGTTTTCTTTATTCGGTCCAAAATGTCGACACTCATGCTGAAGTACAAGTACTTCATGGCAGGAGAAAACGGAATGAATCTGGAGCGCCAGCTATCGCTCGAGGTGAAGGAGCTCCGGGAAATGACACGTCTGTCACAGGACATGCTCCACCAGCATGAGCTCCTGGCCAATATGCAGGTTCAATCCTATCAGAGAAGCGGTCTCGTCAAGTACGACGCCTTCGACGACAGCGGGGACAAGCTGAGCTTTTCCCTTACGCTCCTCGACGGCAACAACAATGGGTTTGTTCTGTCCTCCCTTGTGGGCAGGGAGACATCCCGCATTTACGTGAAAAATATCACCAACGGCCAGTGCAGGGAGGCCCTCTCCTCTGAGGAGGCCGAGAGCATCTCCCGGGCGCTGGCGTCCTACGAACAGCCCCGCCGGTTTGCAGATCAGAAAGAGGCCAGGGAAAAGGAGGAAGACACCGCTTTTCAGAAGCAGGCCAAGGGCGCCTGAGAGGGTCCTTCTCCAGTGCATCATTGCATCATTGTGTCATTGCCTGTATACCCTGTGTGTAAGAAAGGAGCCAGTCAATGGATGAGCATACCCTGCTCCTCATGGAGGCTTTGACCCCGCAGCAGAAGCAGTATGTGGTTTCCACGCTGCCGTCCCGCACAAAGAGCGTCACCACTGCTTATATTTTGTGGGCCGTTTTCGGGGTGTACTACTTTTATTTAAACAAGCCCGTGAGAAACATTCTCCTGTGGATCACCTGGTGCATTCTCATCGGAATGATCTGGTGGCTCATTGACCTGTTTCGCATGAAAGGGCTTGTGGGGGAATACAACCGCAAAGCGGCGGAAAAGCTTATCGCCGAGGCGCGGGTCCTCTATCCGGCTTAAGAATGACGATTTCATAAAAGAATTCGAGGAATTCGAGGAAAGGCAGGTGAGGGAATGGAGACAAAGAAACATGGTGACACGGGAAAGTTAGAATTACACTTTAACCGGGAGGAATTAAGCCAATGCAAAAAATGGCTGATTCCTATGGTGGCGGCGACCTGCCTGATCACTTACGGTCTTGCTGTCTATTCCATATATGCCATGTCTTCCCTTCAGGCGGAAAATAATCTGTACAGGAACCAGCTCCGCCTGGCGGAAGAAAAAATGAACCAGATCTCTGAAAAGGTAGACAATGTGGAGCGGATCAGCAAGGAAGTAAAGAACATGGTTGCCGGACAGATGAACGATCGTCCCGGCGTTGGCGGCGCGTCTACCGTACCCGATGTGAGCCGGGAGCACAGGAAGGGAGATACGGTCATTCGTACCCCTGGAGACCTTCTGGCAAAACTCATTCAGATGGACGAAATTCTTGAAAAGGAATTGAAGACGCTCATCGGTCTTCGGACAGAGCTGATGGCCAATAGCTATACCGCCCGGGCGATTTACGATGCATACGCGGCCAATGCGCCGTCTGTGTGGCCCGTGCTGGGCGAGGTAACCAGTCCCTTCGGATGGCGGGAGAGCACCTACGGCATAGAGTCGAATTTCCATGAAGGGGTGGATATTGCCACCAATTACGATGTACCTGTGCGGGTCACTGCTGACGGTATGGTAACCTATGCAGGATGGGTCGAAGGCTACGGTTACTTCGTAGAGGTGAGCCACGCCGGAGGCATTGTTACCCGGTATGGGCACAATTCATCCATTGTCGTTTACGAGGGACAGATCGTCCACCAGGGCGACACGGTGGCCCTCGCGGGAAGCACGGGGAACAGTACGGGACCCCACACCCATTACGAGGTGAGGGTGCACGGCAAGGCCCTGGATCCCATGCTGTTTTTGAAATAGTGGTACAGGAAGGCCTCCGAGGAGGTCTTTTTTTACGGGGTGATAACATGACACAGGGTGAACAGCTCTACACAGAAGGCCGCCTTTCAGAGGCAGGGCCCGTTCTGGCGGCGGAGGCGTCCAAAGGCTCCGGTCGGGCCATGTACTGCCTGGGGCAGATGGAATTGTTTGGCCTTTTAACCGGCCGGGAGCGGCCCGCCGAGGCCGCCATGTGGTTTCGAAAGGGCGCGTCCGACCCGCTGGCCTGCCTCATGGGGGCGCTCTTTCTCCGTCCCGGGGAAGGAGATGGGGAGGCTATAGGCGCTGCTCTGGCCGCGGTAGAGGAGGAAGGTGCGGCAGGGAATCCCAATGCGCTTTATTGCCTCTCTGCCGTTCTCCGGGACGGGGCAGGGGAAGTCATCGGGAAGGATCCGGAGAAGGCCTGCCGGTGTATAGAGGCGGCAGCAGATCGTTCCTTCTGGCAGGCGGAGATAGAGCTGGGCCTCCATTATTTGAATGGGCGGTACATGGATAAGGACGAGGAAAAGGGGTACGAGCTCCTTCGCCGCGCTGCAGAAAAAGGGGTGGGCAAGGCCCAGTACCACCTGGCATACTGTTTTCTCGCAGGGGTGGGCACGAAGGCCAATCCCTCTCTGGGAGCGTCGTACTACCAGAAGGCCCTTCGCAGCGGTTACACCCGGGCGGGGGTGGAGCTCGGGGTCTACTGCGAGCAGGGCCTCTATGTAAAGAAGGACGAGAAAAAAGCCTTTCAGCTCTATAAAAAGGCGGCCGACGGGGGCAATGCGGACGGCATGGCTCACCTGGCGGACTGCTACCTCGCCGGCAAAGGGACGGAACGAAATGCCCGCCGGGCGGCGGCGCTCTATCGGAACGCCGCCGCAGGAGGCAGCGCCTACGCGGTGCTTCGTCTGGGAGAGGAAGCGTTCCGCCACGGCCAGGAACGGGACGCCTTCTCCTACTTCATGGAAGCGGCGCGGCTGGGACTGGCGGCGGCGCAGTACCTGGCAGGGGTGTGCCTCCTCTACGGCCGGGGCACCGCCCCTGACAGGGCCATGGCGGCACTCTGGCTCCGTCGGGCGGCGCAGAGGGGCAGTCGGGAAGCGACCCATCTTCTCATGCAGGAAGGATTATCATGACAGAGGACGAAATTAAAACCATGATGGAGGAAGCGCGGGGGCTGTACCTGCGGTGCCAGCTCGACCGGGCCTTTCCCCTGTTCAAAAAATGCGCCGAGGAAGGGAACGGAGAGGCCATGTACTTCCTCGGCGAATACTACACCCAGGGCTACGGCCACACGAAGCAGGACCTGGAAAAGGGCGCGGAATGGCGCAGCCGGGGCGCCGCGGCAGGCAACCCTCTGGCCCGGCTCAATGAAATATACAGCCTCAACCCGGGAGACAGCCGCATAGGCCCCATGGCGGCGAAGGTCTTCCCGGAAATCCTGGCGAGAGCCGAGGGAGGGGACATTTTTGCCCAGAACGAGCTGGCGGACATGTACCTCTACGGCATCGGCATAGAAAAGGACGCAGAAAAGGGAATCCACTGGCTGGAGACCGCCGCGGAAAAGAACTTCTGGCGGCCCCTGAATAAGCTGGGGGAGGTCTACTACTACGGCCAGGGGGTGGACGAGGACCGGAAGCGCGCCCAGGAATACTTTGAAAAAGCCGCTGCCATGGGCTATGGCGACGGGGAAGCCAATCTGGCTATGTGCTGCTATACCGCTGAAAAACGGAACATGCCCCGCGCCGTGTCCCTCCTTCGCCGCGCCTTTGCCCACGGCGCCTTCTTTGCCGCCGAGGCGGCCCATATTCTGGGGCTCATCATCTATGAGGGGGACGGAGTAAAAAAGGACGACAGGGAAGCCTTCGAATGGATGCGCCGATCCGCCCGGATGGGATCCCCAGACGGGATGAATATCCTCTCCATTTTTTACGAGCAGGGCATCGGCACGGCGCCCGACGGGGAGAAGTCCCGCGACTGGTGCCGCCGCGCCGCTGACGGGGGCCAGGGGGAGGCGGCCGTGCGCTACGGCATGATGCTCCAGGAAAAGCACCGCATGAAGGAAGCAATGAAGTACTTTCGCAAGGCCGCCGAAGCGGGCGTGCCCGAGGGACAGGCCTGGCTCGGCTCATACTATCTCTACGGCATCGCCGTAAAAAAGAATCTGGAGGAAGCGCGGCGCTGGCTGGAGGAAGCAGCGGCGCAGGATGAGGAAAATGCGAAGCGCCTCCTGAAGGAGCACTTCAGCGACAGCAAAGCGGAGACCGCCGAATAAAGGGCGGACCTATTCACAAAGATATACACCTATTCACCAAAGGGAGAGCACGGGGGAAGCGCTCCCTTTTTTGCGGGCCCTTCTATTGCAATATCTATTCTTTTGGGCTATAATGCTATGCAGAAAAGTGCATAGCTGTGGATGAATCATACGGGAGAAGGCGCAGCCTGCCGAAGGAGCAAAACTCTCAGGCGTTCTTGGGGGAAGAACAGAACCGTATGAGGACACGACTCTGGAGAGTTCTCTTAAAGAGACGCCGAAGGGGCACAGACGCAGGTCTCAATCTCTCAGGCAAAAGGACAGAGGAAACCGCCTTTTCCGTGCGGAAGGGGCGGAATCAACATTCCGGACTCCAGGCCTTTAAGGATGGATCCGGTGTTTTTTTATTTCCATTTTCAGGGAACGGACAGATAAAGGTACTATTAATCCGCATATAAAACATATACTTAGTATAGTTTTTGACTATATTAAGTATATATTATTTCACTTTTACGGAAATAGAAAAAACATATAGTATTACAGACATCTGTTTTCACAGCATGCACAGTGAACCGGATTATGTGCAGGGCGGCGCTGTATTCCGCCCGGGACACAGAAACGGGATGGGCATCGCCCGAAGGGGCAATTTAAGACAAGGGGGAATCCAAATGGTAGAATTGCTGCAGACGATTGACGGCTACGTATGGGGGCCGCCGCTTTTAGTTTTGCTCGTGGGCACGGGCATGTTCCTGACGTTGCGGCTGGGCCTCGTGCAGGTCATCCGCCTGCCGCTGGCGTTCAAGCTGATTTTTTCCACGGGCAAGAACCAGGACGCGGGCGACGTATCGAGCTTTAAATCTCTGTGCACCGCCCTGGCGGCTACGGTCGGCACGGGCAATATCGTCGGCGTGGCTACAGCCATTCATGCCGGCGGGCCGGGAGCGCTTTTCTGGATGTGGATGGCAGCCTTCTTCGGCATGGCCACCAAGTTTGCGGAAGGCACGCTCGCTGTGCGCTACCGCGAGGTGGATGCCAACGGCAACATCGCCGGCGGCCCCATGTTCTACATCAAAAACGGCATGGGCGAAAAATGGAAATGGATGGGAAGCTGCTTTGCCTTCTTCGGCGTCTTCGCCGCCATCTTCGGCATCGGCAACACCACGCAGGTGAATTCCATCGTACAGGTAATGGATGTGGCCTTCGGCGTGGATGTGATCTGGACGGCCATCGTGCTCTTCGTTCTCACGGGCATCATCATTTTCGGCGGACTCCAGTCCATTGCGAGAACGTCGAGCAAGATCGTGCCTGCCATGGCGGTCATCTACCTTGTGACCACCTGCTCTGTCCTTTTCATTTTTGCGGACAAAGTGCCCGGAGCCATTGCGCTGGTTATGGAAAATGCCTTCACCGGCACGGCCGCCACAGGGGGCTTCCTCGGCTCTACGGTGATGCTGGCCATGCAGAGCGGCATTGCCCGCGGTCTCTTCTCCAACGAATCGGGCCTCGGCTCGGCGCCCATCGTGGCGGCGGCGGCCAAGACGCGCTGGCCTGCTGAGCAGGGCCTCGTATCCATGACGGGCACCTTCATCGACACGATCATCATCTGCACGCTCACGGGGCTGACCATCGTCGTCACCGGCCAGTGGATCACCGGCCTCAACGGCGCGGCGCTCACCAATGCGGCGTTCTCCCAGGCCTATCCGGAGCTGGGCGGCGCTCTCCTCACCATATCCCTCGTGCTCTTCGCCTTCACCACCATTCTCGGGTGGAACTACTACGGCGAACGGTGCCTGGTCTACCTCACCGGTACGAAGGGCATTACTCCCTACCGCATCGTATTCATCATCATGACGCTGGCGGGCTGCTTCATTGAGCTCGAAGCCATTTGGGCGCTGGCGGACATTCTGAACGCACTCATGGCTATCCCGAACCTCATCGCCCTCCTCTGCCTCTCCGGCGTGGTGTCGAAGGAACTGAACGCCTTCATTCACTACCGGAAGACTGGAGAAGAACCGGTGAGAGAAGACAGCAACCAGGTTATATAATCCCAATCAGGCAGGGCCGCTTTTCCCGGAAAGGAAGGGCGGCCTTTTTCTTGTCAGCGCAGGGAAAAGCTCTTACAATGCAGATATGAAAGCAGATCATTTCGATGGCACTGATATAGAAAAGGAGTGAGCCTATGATTTCCAAAGAACGCTTGGCGGCGCAGCTCGCCCATATGGCAACCATCACGTCATCCGAGAGGGGCATCACCCGCCTCGCCTTTACGGATGCGGACTGGGAGGGGCGGGCGTACCTGATGTCGCTCATGAAGGAGGCGGGACTGGCCGTCCGCCAGGATGCCTTCGGCAACGTGATTGGCCGGCGGGAAGGGACACGGCCGGACCTGACGCCGGTGCTCTGCGGATCTCACGGGGACAGCGTGCCCGAAGGGGGGAATTACGACGGTATCTGCGGCATTCTCTGTGCCATTGAGCTCGCCCGGAGCATGGAGGAGGAAGATTTTGCCAATGAACGCCCTTATGAGGCGGTGCTCTTCATGTGCGAGGAATCAAGCCGGTTCAGCGTGGCCACCCTTGGGAGCCGAGCCATGTGCGGGGAACTCACGGAAGAGGATTTGCACACGTACCATGATAAGGAAGGAAACACTCTCTTTGACGTGCTGAAAGAGCGGGGCCTTTCCCCGGAGCGCATCAAAGAAGCAAAGTATGACCAGGTGCCTGCAGCGTACTTTGAAATGCACATTGAACAGGGACGTGTGCTTGAGCATGAGAAAAAAAAGGCCGGAGTGGTCACGGGCATTGCCGCCCCCACGCGGTTTCGCCTCCACATTCACGGCCATGCGGATCACAGCGGCGCGGCGCCCATGTATCTGCGTCACGACGGTCTGGCTATGGCGGCGGAGATCATTCTCGCCGTGGAGACGGAAGGGCGGCGCCATGAAAATCCGCCGGTGGTGGCCACGGCCAGCACCATCGAAATCAGACCAAACGCGCTGAACGTCGTCCCCGGCGAGGTGGTGCTCGGCGTGGACGTGCGGAGCATTTCCGCCAGCGCCAAGGATGAGGCAGTGACGCACATTCTGGCCGCCGCGGAGGAAGCGGGCCGCCGCCGGGACATTCCCTTTACGGTGGAGCCCATGGGCCGGGAGGCACCGGTACCTCTCAGGCAGGACGTGACAGATTTTCTTATGACCTGCTGCAGGGAAGAGGGGCTCTCTGCCATGAAACTCCCCAGCGGCGCCGGCCATGACGCCATGCACTGGGGGCGGATCTGTCCGGTGGGGATGCTCTTCATCCCTTGCCGAAACGGGGTGAGTCATAGTGCAGACGAATACGCCGAGCTGGATGATATCGTCAGCGGGACACGGGTCATGGAGCGGGCCGTGCGGAAGGCCCTTTCTGCGGAGTTTCATTTCGGAGAACAAAGATGAAAGCCATTCATGAAACGCGCATACAAAAAGTGACGGAGCACATGGGCCGCCTCGGGATGGACCAGCTCGTGGTGAGCGACGCCAACGCTCTGTGGTACCTCACGGGAGAAACCATAGATGCGGGGGAACGCCTCACCGTGCTCGTCATGGACCGGGGAGGCAATCTGTTCTGGGTAAAAAACGCCCTCTTTCCCTTTGATTCCGCAGACATTCCCGTCCTCACCATCCGCGACGGCGAGGACGGCCTGCTCACCCTTGCGGAAGACCTCGGCCCGGGGGTCATCGGCATTGACGGGAACTGGCCGTCCCGGTTCCTCCTCCGCCTCATGGAAATCTGTCCGCGCACCTACGTGGAAGGGAGCCGTGCCGTCGACGAGGTGCGGGCGGTAAAGGACGAAGAGGAAATCCGCCTTATGAAGGAATGCTCCGATGTGAACGACCGGGCTATGGCTCACCTCGCTGCCTGGCTTCGCCCGGGGGTGACCGAGCGGGAGGCGGCAGAGCATTTGAAAGCCTTTTACCGCGCCGAGGGCTGCGAGGACGTGTCATTCCCGCCCATCATTGCCTTCGGCGCCCACGGGGCCGACCCGCACCACACCGTGAGCGACACGCCTCTTGTCGAAAACACCACCGTACTCATCGACATCGGTGCGAAAAAGAACCGGTACTGCTCCGACATGACCCGCACGTACTTCTTCGGAGAAGTGCCCGACGAGGCAAAGACCATCCACGCCATCGTGCAGGAGGCCTGCGAAACTGCCGAAGCCCTCGTCCGTCCCGGCGTGCCTCTCAGGGACCTCGACCGGGCGGCCCGCCAGGTCATAGAACAAGCAGGGTACGGCCCGCACTTCACCCACCGGCTGGGCCACTTCATCGGCCAGACCGACCACGAGGCCGGCGAGGTGAGCGAAACGAGTGACATCATCGCCGCCCCGGGCATGATATTTTCGATAGAGCCGGGCATTTATCTCCCTGGCCAGTTCGGCGTACGCATAGAAGACCTCGTCCTCGTCACCGAAACGGGGGCGCGCATCCTGAACCGCCTTCCCCATGGGCCGGATATGGGAGGAATACAACCATGAGCTATGTTATCGGGAAGGCAGACCTCACAAAAGGCATGCCAAAGCTTTGCATCCCCATCATGGGAAAGGACGCAGAAGAAATCAGAAACGCCTGCGCCGCCCTGGCTGGTCAGCCCTGTGATCTTGTGGAATGGCGCATAGACAGCCTGCACAGCCTGTCGGAAAAAGACAATGCACTTTGCGCCCTCCGCGCTGCCCTGCCGGAGGTGCCCCTTCTCATGACATTTCGCACCATCCGCGAAGGAGGCGCCATGGCGCTTCCGGAAACAGACTACTTTTGCCTCCTCCGGTGGATGGCCGACACGGGCGAGGCGGATGCCATAGATATAGAATACGCATCAGAGGCGGAAGGGCGGGACAAAGCCGCCGCCTATGCCCAATCAAAAGGCATCTCCGTCATCATGAGCAGCCACGACTTCCATAGCACCCCGCCCGCCGCAGAAATGACCGCCCGCCTTGCGGCGATGCAGCAAAACGGCGCCATTGCCAAGCTCGCCGTCATGGCACACACACCCGCCGACGTCCTCGCCCTCCTGGCAGCCACCGCAGACATCCGCAGCCGCCACCCCGAGCGGCCTGTTATCACCATGGCCATGGGCCCCCTGGGAGCCGTAACCCGCACGGCAGGAGAAATCTTCGGCTCCGCCCTCACCTTCGCCGCCGCCGGCCAGTCCTCCGCCCCGGGGCAATTGGGAGCAAAGGAAACCAAAACCATACTCACCAT
>CAZPLS010000022.1:0-19790 GCA_964587685.1 uncultured Dialister sp. | reverse complement strand
TAAGGAATGGCCTGACAATGTCAGGCCATTCCTTATTTGTTTACTTCCTTTATAAAACGAATCACTTCTGCCTTTTTCTCCTCCAGCAGGTGCTTGTCGCCTCGTGTTTCCATATTGAACCGAATCAATGGCTCCGTATTGGAGGGGCGCAGATTGAACCGCCAGTTACCAAAATCCATGCTCACCCCATCCAAGTGGGAAATGCTTATTGCTTCCGGCCCATAGGCTTCCTCCACCTCACGAAGCACGCCGGCCACGTCACGGGCAGGCAGATTGATCTCCCCACTACAAGGGTACGCTTCCGCTCTCTGCTGCACCAATTCCGCCAAGCTCCTGCCTGTCTCACTCACGATTTGCGCCACGATAAGCCAGGGAATCATCCCGCTGTCGCAGTAGGAAAAGTCCCGGAAGAAATGGTGCGCACTCATTTCCGCGCCATAAATGCCCTTGACTCTGCGGAGCGTTTCCTTCATAAAGGCATGACCGCCCTTGGATTCAACCGCTTGTCCGCCATACTGCCTCACCACCTCTTCTGTATTCCAGAAGCACCGCGGATCATGGACTATGCATTCTCCCGGATGAAGGTGGAGGAAATAGCCCGCAAGAAGTCCTACCATGTAGTAGCCTTCCACAAACTTCCCCTGATTATCTATGAAAAAACAGCGGTCAAAGTCCCCATCCCAGGCAATGCCCATGTCCGCGCCAAGCTCCCGGACCTTTTCGGTGAGAGGGGCCCGGCATTCCTCCAGCATGGGATTGGGCACGCCGTGCGGAAACGTTCCGTCCGGCTCCATGTACAATTCGGTAAACCGCATCGGCAAATGCTCTTTCAGCTTCTGAAACGCCGGACCGGCACATCCATTTCCTGCATCCATCACCAAGTGAAGCGGTTTCATGCGGGATACATCTACATAGGACAAAATATGCGAAATATAATCGTCCATAATATCCCGATGAGTCAATACGCCTTTCTTTTTCGACTCAGGGAATTCTCCGGAAAAAGCCAGCGCTTCAATGTCCTTGAGCCCTGTATCTGCGCTGACGGGGATTCCTTCCTCCCGAACAATTTTCATGCCATTGTTATTCTGCGGATTGTGACTAGCCGTCACCATGACTCCGCCGCTCATTCCATAGTGGAACACAGCAAAGTACATCATTTCCGTACCGCAGAGGCCGATATCTGTCACATCCACACCACCATCCAAAAAGCCCTGAATCACCGCTCCGGAAATCGCTCTGGACGAGAGACGAACATCACGCCCCACCGCAACAGATACGGGGTGGTACAACGCAGCATAGGCCCGCCCCACCCGGTAGGCCAATTCTTCATTCACTTCCTCCGGAACCATGCCGCGAATGTCATAGGCCTTAAACCCTGCATGGCTCATGTTGAGGACATTATCCATTCCTGCTACCTTCTTCCTTCGGTTCAATGCGGTCTAACATTTTCATGTACCCATCAGCACCAAATTTCAGACACCGTTTCACCCGAGAAATGGTTGCCGTACTGGCGCCTGTAGCAGATTCAATTTTGTCATATTTTTCACCATTCCGCAACATGCGCGCCACCTCAAGACGCTGCGACATATCTCTCAATTCATTAATGGTGCAGAGATCTTCGAAGAACTCATAACACTCTTCTATGGACCGGAGCTGCAAAATGGCTTCAAAAAGCTGATCGCTCAATGGATTAACCAAACGCTGATTGACACTCATACAAACCTCCTTTACCGGTGGACACACGGGAAATAAGACTCCATTGAGATTCATTCTTTTTCTCTTTAATTCAGTATAACATAAAATATACGTTTTGCCGCGCCTCGATCTCCTTTGGCTTGTTGTCTCTTTCTCCGAAAATATCTTTCCCCATATCCCGTTTTTCGAAATCTTTTATCCATATTCCCCTATTGACATCTTTTAAATGATACTGTAACATGTTTTTAATTCAACAATATCATACGATTTCATCACGAGCAGCGGAGGGACTGGCCCAATGAAGCTGCGGCAACCCCTCGAGAGAGAACCGGTGCCAATTCCAGCGGGAATACCCGAAAGATGATGCTTTTTTAACTTTCATCTTTTGGATGAAAGTTTTTTTTTGAACAAGGAGCAGCTATATACGATGATAGAGCTAAAGCATATCAACAAAACCTATGACGGCCACATCACTGCCCTCGAAGATATTTGCCTCACCATCAACGACGGCGAAATTTTCGGCATCATCGGCCAATCCGGTGCTGGCAAATCAACCTTAATCCGATGCATAAACATGCTGGAGCCCCCATCGTCCGGCGAAGTCATTATTAATGGAAAGAATATGACCAAGCTCTCTCAGAAGGAGCTGCGCGAGGAACGCAAGCACATAGGTATGATTTTTCAGCACTTCAACCTGCTTTCCAGCCGAACAGTTTATGAAAACGTAGCGTTTCCCCTCGAGCTGGCCAAGATGCCAAAGGCAGAACAGGAGAAAAAGATATCCGATATTCTCGAATTGGTCGGACTTACAGAATTCAGGGATAAATATCCCGCCCAGCTTTCCGGTGGGCAGAAGCAGCGGGTAGGCATAGCGCGAGCCATTGTTTCAGATCCGGAGGTACTGCTTTCCGATGAAGCCACATCCGCCCTGGATCCTGAGACAGTAAAATCCATCCTTCAGCTACTCAAGCGCATCAATGAAAAGCTTGGCATCACCATTATTATGATTACCCACCAGATGGAGGTTATAAAGCAAATCGCTGACCGCGTGGCCGTCATTGAAAATGGGAAAATCATTGAAGAAAGCTCCATCGTGGATCTGTTCACAAATCCTAAAACGGAAACGTCAAGAAAATTCATCGGCTCTGTGATTTCCGATGAATTCCCGGAAGCGCTTTCCCATATGAATATTACAAAGGAAAAGAAGCATCCCTCCGATCTGACCATTCTTCGTCTTTCCTTCCGCGGCGATGTGGCAGATGAACCGATTGTTGCCAATCTCATCCGCAAATACAACCTGGAAGTGAGCATCCTCTACGGCAATATCGATTATATTCATAACGTACCCTTCGGCAAGCTGATCGTCACCATTGACGGAACAGATGAGGATATCTGCGCAGGCCTTGCCCATCTGACGGATCTTCCTATTGAAAGCGAGGTTCTTGGTTATGTCTCCAACTATCATTAATCTGTTGCTGAAAAGTTTGGGTGAAACGCTGTACATGCTGGGCGTTTCCGCCTTCATTTCCGCCCTTGTGGGAATTCCCCTTGGAATTCTCCTTGTGGTCACAGAAAAAGGAGGCATTCTCTCCTGCCCTGCCTTTAACAAGCCTCTTGCCTTTATCGTCAATGTGGTACGTTCCATCCCCTTTATTATCCTGATGGTCGCCATCATTCCGCTCACCCGCCTTATTGCAGGAACATCCATCGGTACCACCGCCGCCATTGTCCCCCTGACCATTGCAGCCATCCCCTATACTGCCCGCATGGTGGAGACATCCATACGGGAAATACCTTCCGGCCTCATAGAAGCAGCGGAATCCATGGGCGCAACCCCTTTCCAAATTATATGGAAGGTATTTATTCCGGAAGCGCTTCCTTCCATTATTGAGACCATGACCGTAGTCATTGTCACACTCATCGGATCCAGTGCCATGGCCGGAACCATAGGCGGCGGCGGGCTGGGCGACCTGGCCATACGCTATGGCTACCAAAGATTCCAGGCGGATGTGATGATTGCTACCATCATTGTGCTAGTTATCATCGTCCAGGCCATTCAATTCACCGGAAGCCGTCTGGCACGCAAAGCAGACAAACGCTGATACCGGTAATTTCGCCGCTGTAGCGGATTTGGAGCGCCATATCTCCTGAAACATTATTGCAGAAAGGAATCCTTACTATGAAAAAAACTCTCTCTTCCTGTCTCGCCGCATTGACTGCGATAGCCATCATTACCGGATGCGGCACCTCCGGATCTTCCACCGCACCGGCATCCAAGGAAACCACGGAAATCACCGTCGGCGCAACCGCCGGTCCTCACGCTGAGGTTGTGGAAGCAGCGGCTCAGGAAGCGGCCAAGAACGGTCTCAAAGTAAACGTAAGAGAATTTTCTGACTACATCACCCCGGACCAGGCGCTGGAGGATGGTGAGCTGGACATCGCGGTGTACCAGCATAAGCCTTTTATGGAAAACTTTAACCAACAAAAAAATGCCCATCTCACCGCCATCGGCAATGCCATTCTCATGCGCATGGGCATTTACAGCAATAAGGTGAAGGAAGTGAAGGACATTCCCGATGGCGCAGTCATTTCCATCCCCAATGACCCCACCAATGAAGGGCGCGGTCTTCAGCTCCTTCAGGAAGCGGGGCTCATCCGTCTGGCTGATGGAGTTGGCAACACCGCCACTCCCGCTGATATCACCGAAAATCCTAAAAATCTTGAATTCCGCGAGCTGGAAGCAGCACAGCTCCCGCGCAGCCTTGATGATGTGGATGCCTCTGTCATTACCATGAACTACGTCATGAGCGCCGGCCTCAGCCCGAAGGACCAAGGCATTTTCCTCGAAGCCCGTGATAATCCCCTCGCCGTGATGATAATCGCTGTCCGCGAAAAGGACAAGGACAATCCGGCATATGCCCAATTCGTATCTGCCTATCAATCTGATTCGGTAAAGCAGTTCATTGCTGAAAAATACAACGGCACCATTGAGCCTGCCTGGGACTGATGCGGCTGCTGCAAGAAATAGAACTGCTCCTGCCTCTTACTTAAGGCCCAAGACATAATAAAAGGACGCCCGCCACCGAATGCCTTCGGCCACGGGCGTCCTTTTCTGCGACAACGACTCTTATCTCACTAAGACAAACACAAGCGCTGGGCCCTCTCCAAGATCACATCATCTAACCGTTGTAAAAATTGTCCCAAATATTGGTCTTATTTTCCCAACAGCGCTTCCTTGGCAAGGCGGTCAGCCATTTCATTATATTTCACACCAGTATGGCTTGGCACCTTATGGAAATGCACTGTCAGCTGACCTTTAATGCTATCATAAAATGCCTTAAACGCCTTTGTTCCTGGCAGATTAGCGGTCCATTCTCCGGTACACCATTTCTCAAGACCCGCATAATCATAATATAAGTCAAGATGAGAGATTCCTCTGGAAAGGCAGACCTCCATGGCCCGTTTTGCTCCAGAAATCTCTCCTGCCACATTTCTCATAGACGCATTTTGGGAATCAATAAAGCGCTGGCTCTCTGTCTCCACCTTGCCGTTATATATAAAAACCGCTCCAAAGGAATATCGATCCGGCATCGCAGGCATATACGAACCATCCACATAGGCCGTCATCCTTGATTCTGTTTTCAGAGGAATATCCTTCGGCGTATCTGACAAATAGGCCTCCGCTTCCTCCTTGGTATAAAAGCCTTTGAATACGGCGCCCGGCCATCCGATAACTTCCCTCTGGCAATCGCTCCACGTTTGATACAAGCCTGGTGTACGCCCTTTTTTTACGGCATACCAAGCTTTCTTTTTTGCCGCCATCCGTTTTCCTTTCCTATAAGGATATTCCCAGTACTGCAGGACTTAGGCCCTTGCATCTTTCCAGTTTCTCCCATGGCAGGCTTTCCCTGCCTTATATCTTTGTGCTTACACTTCTCCCATGCTCTTCCGTTTCAAACAGGGCACGGGCAAAGTCATCGGGATCAAATTTCTGAAGATCATCTTCCCTTTCTCCAAGACCAATGTATTTGACCGGTACATGAAGTTCTTCCGTAATAGAAAGAACTACACCGCCTTTGGCCGTACCATCCAGCTTAGTCAGTACTACACCGGTAAGAGGAACAATCTCCCCAAAAGACTTGGCCTGACTCACCGCATTCTGTCCCGTGGTCGCATCCAGCACAAGCAGCGTCTGATGTGGCGCATCGGGAATGACTTTCTTTATGACCCTGCTGATTTTCTTTAATTCTTCCATGAGATTGACCTTTGTCTGGAGACGTCCCGCCGTATCAATAAGCACAACGTCCGCGCCTCTGGACTTTGCCGCTGACACTGCATCAAAAGCAACAGCCGCAGGATCCGCCCCTTCAGCGTGCTTCACAATATCGGCACCCGTACGCTCCGCCCATATGCTCAGCTGCTCTGACGCCGCCGCGCGGAAGGTGTCAGATGCGGCAAGAAGGACTTTTTTCCCTGCCTTGTGCATCTGACTGGACAGCTTCCCAATCGTAGTAGTCTTGCCTACTCCGTTGACACCAACGATGAGCCATACTTCCGGATGATGTACCTCCTGCTCGGACTGCAGGGGTTCCCTGAGCATATCTGCCACAAGGTGCTGCATGTACGGCAGCACCTCCTGGGTGTTGGAAATCCGTCCTTCCATTACACCCCGGCGAATTTGCCTCATGAGGTAATCGGTGGTTCTCACCCCCAGATCTCCCGAAAGCAACACGGATTCCAGGTCATCCAGAAAATCCTCATCAATTTTCGCATACCCAATAATGACGGTCTCAATGTTTTTAATGAGACTTTTTTTCGTGCGCTCCAACCCTTTTTTAATTTTATCAAGAAAGCCCATATTAACCCTCCTCTATATAATCTCCCATGTGCACAGTAACAAGAGAGGATACTCCTTTTTCTCCCATTGTAACGCCCTGCAACGTATCTGCATACTCCATGGTCTTTTTTCTATGGGTAATGACAATAAATTGCGCCTTTTTTTTATATTCTGTCATCATTCGCCCAAAACGCTCCACATTGGCATCATCCAGCGCTGCGTCAATTTCATCAAGGAAACAGAACGGCGCTGGCCTGTATGCAAGGAAAGAAATGAGGAGCGCGCTGACCGTAAGCGCCCGTTCTCCCCCTGACATCAGGGACAGAGGCTGCCGTTTTTTCCCGGGAAGCTCCAGGTACAGCTCCACCCCGCTCTCAAGCGGATGCTCCGGATCTGTCAACAGAAGGCGCCCGGAACCGCCCCGAAACATGAGCTGCATAATCTGGCTGAATTCTTCATTAATTTTTTCAAACGCATCCATGAAATGATCCGCCATAGCCGTGTTGATATTTTCTATTACCTTGGCAATGCCCTGCCTGGCTCGTTCGAGATCCTCCATCTGCATTTCATAAAAATGAATGCGGTCCTGCTCTAACGCATATTCCTTCTCCGCATTAGGATTCACTGGTCCCAGCGCATCCATCTGGGCCTGAATCTCTGCCAATCGCTTTCGCAAATCCGATTTATTTCCCGAAATGCGCCGCTCCTCAGCTTCCTTTTCTGTAAATCCGGTCATTTGAAGCCGATGCAGTTCCTCCTCTTCCTGCCTTTTTTCTTCTTCCAATCGGAATGACAATTCAGTCATCTTTTTATCCAAAGAAATGACCGCATCCTGCGCCTCCTTCCGACGCTTATCATTTTCACTCCGACGCAGTGCCATTTGGTCCGCTTCTTCCTGCATGAAATCCCGTTCGGTCAAAGCCTTTTGCCATTGAATCTTGTCCTTTTCATACTGCGCAGCCATCGCAGCCATCGCACGCCGAGCTTCTTCGTCCTCCTTCTGTCGACAGGTGAGCTCCTCCGCCATGACGGCCAGTTCATCAGAGGCAGACGTCAATGCTTCCTGTCGATGCATTTCACTTTCTTTCGCTCTTTGAAGCCACGCTTCTGCCTGAGCGAGATATACGCGGCCATCGGCCGCTGCCGCTGCCGCCTGGGCTGCAGCCTGCTTCAGCCGACTGCAACGCTCAGTGTCCGTCAAAATCGGGATTTCTCCAATCTGGTCTATTTCTTTCTGCCAGTCTTCCATCCTGCGTTCATTCACTTTCAGATTCTCCCGCCATTGGTCTGCCTCGTGCTTCGCCGTCCGTTCCCCCTCTTCGGCCGTGACCAGAGTATGAAGTAACCCTTCTCTGCGTCCGCTGGCTGCGGCCTCTTCCACATGGAGTGTCTGCCATTCTTCCTTCACCGCCGAAAAAGTTTCTGAAAGCGCCGCATTGTCTCTTTCCTGCACCTTTCTCATTTCTTCCAGCCGAAGGCGTTCCCCACGCACCTTTGTGATTTTTTCATTCAGCACTTCAATTTCCAGCTTTCTTCCGAAAAAGCTATTCGTCTTTTTCTTTAAGGAGCCGCCAGTAACCGCTCCGCCCGGTCGGAAAAGCTGTCCGTCCAAAGTAACGATGCTAAGGCGGTATTTGTACTTTTGGGCAATTCGCCGAGCTACATCTATATTTTCTGCAATGAGAACCCGCCCGAGTACGCTTCTTTTCAGACTATCAATTTCTGGCACACAGCCGAAGAGATCCGCTGCTATGCCGCATATCCCCTCCTCTTTGGCGGCCTCTCTTTCCCTTGCATCAGAAAACATGGGATGCATGGCGTCCAGCGGATAAAACGTAGTGCGTCCTGCATTTTTTTGCTTCATCCATAAAATAATATCTCCTGCTGTTTTCGCGGTGTCTGTGACAATATTGGCTATGGTGCCGCCCAGAATCGCTTCCGCTGCCGCCGCGTATTCATGCGGTATGCGAAGCAATTCTCCAAATGCCCCCAACACACCGGATTGCCATGGCATATCCGCCTGCAAAACAGAACGGGAGGCATCGGAAAAATTCGCATATTCCTTTTCTGCCTTCACCAAGTACGCTCGCTTTGATACCAGATTGGTTTCTGCTGTGCTCATCTCATTCCATTGATTGAGCAGTGAAAAGCTTCTCTCTTGGCCCTGCTTCAGCGCTTCTTTTACTTCCTTCCCTTTGTCCTCCAGCGCTTTCATCTTCGCCGCCCGCTCAGCGGTCCTTTTATCCATTGCATCAAGCGCTGCCTTTGCCTGCCTTTTATCTGCACTCTCTTTAAGTACATTCGCTTCTGCATGCTCCACGAGCGCAGTCAGACGCGCTTTTTCCTCGTTCCCATGGCGGATGGCGTCGGCCAGCCGTTCCTTCTTATCCGTTTTCTCCCGAATCACGTCCCGCAACTGTTGACTTGATGTCAATTCCGTTTCATAGGCTTGCGCAGCATCTGATTTTTCCTTTTCCAGTCTCCTGAGCGCTTCGGATGCATCCTTCCATGCTTCCTGAGCTGCCCGTGTTTCTTCTATTGCCTCCTGAAGAATTCCTTTCGTTTTTTCCAAATTTTCGGAGTGAACCTTCATCTTCTGCCGGATACGCTCCAGTTCCTCTTTATTTTTCAGACAAAAAGCCTCCTGCACGCGGTAATCTCCATCCGCCCGGTCCATATTCCGCCGATACCTATCCACTTCTGCACAGACTTTTCTGTATGCCTCTTCATGGGCAGCCGCATTTTCTTCAAACGCCACCCGTTCTGCTTCTGCGCCAGAAAAGGTTACCTCCCACTGCCCTTTTTCCGCTTCGAGATTTTGCCTTTCCGTTTCATACCGCACTGTATTTCGCCGGACAGAGTCAAGCATCAAAAGAGACAGAGAGGCTTCCGCCGCCTGCTTCTCCTGAATCCATTCTCCCCATTGCCGAGCTTTGTCGGCCGCTTCTTTCATGGGGCCAAGGCGCTCATCCAATACAACCATCAGGTCCTTTACCCTGT
Source organism: uncultured Dialister sp. (assembly GCA_964587685.1). Taxonomy (GTDB): domain Bacteria; phylum Bacillota; class Negativicutes; order Veillonellales; family Dialisteraceae; genus UBA1822. The sequence goes on along the minus strand of CAZPLS010000022.1, from coordinate 10,258 downwards.
CCATATTTTCTTCCGTATGCCTTAGCTTTCCAAGCCCTTCCTCCCTTCGCATCCGGAACCGGCTGATGCCCGCCACCTCTTCAAAAACAAGGCGCCGCTCCTCAGGATGAGCCGAAAGAACCTGGTCTACGCGATTTTGCCCAATGATAGCCAAAGAGCCTTTCCCAAGGCCCGTGGCTGCAAATAAATCCTGAATATCTTTCAGACGACAGGAACGCTGATTAATAAAGAAGTCGCTGTCCCCATTGCGGAGTATGCGCCGCGTCACAGACACCTCCGCCGTATCGACAGGCAGTTCCCTATCGGAATTATCCAATACCATTGTTACTTCTGCGCTGTTTTTTGCCTTTCTCGTCATAGAACCGGAAAAAATGAGATCCTCGGTCTTTTGTCCGCGCAGGGTTCTCACGCTTTGTTCCCCCAGAACCCAGCGCACCGCATCAGAAATATTGCTTTTCCCGCAGCCATTGGGGCCAACAATCATAGTGATATCATTGGCAAACTGTATCTCTGTTCGGTCCGCAAAAGACTTAAATCCCTGTAAAATAAGACGCTTTAGATGCATATTAATCTCCTGGTAAAATGGCAATTCTACACTGCCCAACCGGACACCGCTGTCGCATTGTCTCCGAGAATACCTTTTCATGGCTATATTTGCGCTAGTGCCGCTTCCCACAGCCCATCCATTCATACATTCTCTAAATTTCTGTCTATATAAATCCGCATATTACAATAAGGACCATCTTTCCATGCGCACCGCCACACGCCACTGTCGTGCCAAAGACGAAACGTACATCCCCTTACCCCTAAACCGGATTTATCAACATTTGCCGTCCTTTATGAATGATTGGCGGAAACTGGCGCAATTTCTCCGACTTATATCCATTGTATTCTATCAAAAATCCTCATCACACTCAAAAAGAGCCTGATTTTCATCAGACTCTTTTCACTGCCTTCGCTGTTAGTTAGGCAATCCATCCGAAGGGGCGGACCCATCTGACTGCAGGGGTTCAGAAGAAATCTCAGAGCCTGCAGCTCCCGGCAATGCTTCTCCCGGCGCATGAATCGAATGATAGAGGAAAAGATTTTCCACCTGCTTATGGTCAATAGTTTCTACTTCGAGCAGAGCCTGTGCCATGGCATGGAGCACGTCCATATGTTCTGTGAGAGTCTGCAGTGTATCCTCATAAGCTTCGTCCAGGTACTTGTGCATTTCCTCATCAATCATGGTAGCCACCGCTTCACCATAGTTCCGTTCGGATCCCAATTGCTTCCCCAGGAAAATTTGCTCCTGATGCTCACCGAAAACCATCGGACCAAGACGTTCACTCATGCCCCATTCCATTATCATTTTCCGCAGAATCGCGGTAACCTGCTGCAGGTCTCCTGACGCTCCGCTGGAAATTTCGTTAAATATGAGCTGCTCCGCACAGCGCCCGCCAAGAGCCACACGAAGCTGCGCCAGCAAGTGCGACTTGGTAATGAAGGATCTTTCTTCATGGGGCAGCATCATGGTATAACCGCCCGCCTGCCCGCGGGGAATAATGGTTACTTTGTGTACCGGATCCGCATCCTTCAACACCGTAGCCATGATGGCATGGCCCGCTTCATGATAGGCGGTAATGCGACGTTCCAAGTCACTGACCTTGTGGCTTTTCCGTTCCGGCCCATAGGCCACTTTTTCACTAGCCTCCTCCAAATCCTTCATGGAAATGGTTGTCCGTTTTTGTCTGGCCGAGAGAAGTGCGGCCTCATTGAGCAAGTTGGCCAAATCCGCTCCGGTAAATCCCGGCACTTTTTTTGCAATCGTTTCAAGGTTTACGTCCGGTTCAAGCGGCTTATTCCGGGCATGCACCTTGAGAATGGCAATTCGCCCCTGTAAATCCGGCTTACCCACAATGACCCGGCGGTCAAAACGCCCGGGGCGCAACAGGGCCGGATCCAGAATATCCGGGCGGTTGGTAGCGGCGAGGGTGATTATTCCTTCATTCGCACCAAATCCATCCATTTCCACCAGAAGCTGATTCAGCGTCTGTTCTCTTTCATCGTGGCCACCTCCGAGACCTGATCCTCTCTGCCGGCCTACTGCATCAATCTCATCGATAAAAACAATGCACGGCGCATTTTTCTTGGCCTGTGCAAAAAGATCCCGCACGCGGGACGCTCCCACACCGACAAACATTTCCACAAAATCAGAACCGGAAATTGAGAAAAACGGCACCTTGGCCTCACCGGCTACGGCCTTTGCCAGAAGCGTTTTGCCTGTGCCAGGCGGTCCGACAAGGAGAACCCCTTTAGGGATTTTGGCCCCAATAGCCGTATACCTCCCTGGGTTCCGCAGGAAATCCACTACCTCTTCCAGCTCTTCCTTGGCTTCATCTTCGCCGGCCACATCCGCAAAGGTAACATTGACCTGTCCTTCTCCGGTCATCTTGGCCTTGGACTTTCCAAAATTCATAACTCGTCCGCCACCGCCCTGGCTCTGGTTCATAATCCAGAACCACACACCAACAAGAATAAGAATCGGCAGGAGCGAAGACAAAAGGCTCATCCACCAGGAGGGCTGCTCCGGCGGACGAATGGTAATACTCACCCGATGCTCTTCCAGTTCATTAATGGCCTTATCATCATTATTCGGCAGATATGCCGCAAAGCGAGTCCCATCTTTGAGCGTACCGCTGACAGCGCCATTGGTGATGACAACAGCCTCTACCTTGTCATTCTGCACCTGCGCCATGAAGTCACTGTAGGTAATCTCCGAATTTCGTTCCTGCGGTTGGACGAATGTCTGAAACATGGACACCGCTATGACGATGAGCAGAACATAGAGCGCCACATTTTTCACAAATCTGTTCAATCGATTCCTCCTTGAAACTGCGGGTATGCCGCTTTCCTGTTGTACATCAAAGTTATTTAAAGATATGGTAAATCAGAGATTATTTTATCATATTCTTTTTCCACTGTCGATGAAATTATTCGATATCCCCCGGCACTTCCCCTGTCAGGTCCTTGTATACACCTCTGGGTTCAACGTACATACCTCAGGGAGATTGCGGTATTTTTCTGCATAATCACAGCCGTATCCGACGATAAATTCGTCCGGCACTTCAAAGCCCACATATTTTACAAAAACAGGCTGTACGCGGCGTTCTTTTTTATCAAGGCAAATGGCCAGCTCCACCGAGGAGACTCCGCGCTGCTGCAGCACAGGGATCAGCGCAGCCATGGTGATTCCTGTATCAATGATATCTTCTACGATGATAACATCCTTGCCCCGGATATCTCTGTCCAGATCTTTCACTATTTTGACACTGCCCGAGGAAATCGTTCCATCTCCGTAACTGGACACACACATGGTATCAACCGTCAGCGGAAGATCTATAGCTCTCATAAGGTCACATAGAAAGGGCATAGCGCCTTTAAGAATCCCTACAAGTACAACCTCACGCCCCTTGTAATCTTCCGTAATTTGTTTTCCCAGCTCGGCAACCCGCCTATCCAGCCGGTCTTTTGTTACCAGCACATGTTTAATGTCCTTCATCAGGTGTTCCATCACATTTCCTCCTTAGTGTCAGCAACAGATAGTTTTTCGTATCAGCGGTCGGTCTGCCGTACCGAGACACCTTCTTGCCCCCTATCCAGTACACGCGGTCCTCATCCGCTGCCAAAGGCCATGAAGCCCGCTGATCCGCCGGAATGCCCAAATCCCTCATGTAAGGAAATAACTTTTTCGTTCCGGAAAATCCCAGGGGAGCAAACACATCTCCTACCTTTGGAAAACGAAGCGTCACCGTGCCCACCACGTCCGCATCCAGCAGCAGCTCATTTTCCCCAAGGCTCTCAGGCTTTTGCAGGATGACGGTCCTTACCAATTCCCACGCTTCCCGCCGGCTGGGTGGTGCGCTTCCCGCGCGGGTGCTCCCTGGATAAAAAAGAACCCGGCCTCCGGATATTTTCGCTACGGTCCCCGCAGCAGATGTCCACTTCCCGGAAACCGCCCGGCAAAGGAAGGGCCGCAGCCGTTCCATTTCTTCAAATTCCGGCGTTTTTCCCCCGCAGCGAAGCCATATCCTGCGCAAAAGCCGCCGCGCCAAGGCATCAGGCAGCGCTTTCCAAAGCGCTGCTTCTGTCCAAAGCAGTTCTCCTTCTGCCTTTACTTCCATTTCCAGCTTTTCCGTCTCTGCCTCAATATAGTCATTTTCTGATGCCATAATCTCCGCCATGCGGCACAGCGCATCAGAAATGCGGGGATTATATCGCCGCAGCTCAGGCAGCAGGAGAAGACGCAGGCGGTTCCGCATGGCGTTGGGCACATCATTTGTCTCATCATGGCAGGGTTCCCAAGGAAGCGTCTTTAGAAATTTATTGATTTCCTGTCGGGTTACACATAAAAAAGGGCGAATAATATCCCCGTTAACCGGTCTCATCCCCGCCAATCCAGCAGACCCGCTGCCCCGAAGGAGATGATACAGAACCGTTTCTGCCTGGTCATCCCGGTGGTGCGCTGCCGCAATTTTGCTGCACCCCGCCTCTTTGGCCGCACTGCGCAATGCTTCATAACGCAGAATGCGCGCCGCTGTTTCCTCCGATTCGCCATGCGCGCTTCGCCATGCAGGTACATCCGCATGTTTTACTGTACAAGTCACTCCCAGCTCCCTGCAAACAGACTGCACAAAGGTCGCTTCATTCGCCGCCTCTTTTCTCAGATGATGGTTCACCGTACAGCAGTAAAGAGCAAACCCTTCAGCGCTGGACAGCGTATGCAGCGCCACCAGCAGAGCCAGTGAATCGGGACCGCCCGATACAGCGACCAGGAGCCGGTCCCCTTCCTGCCAGAGACCATGCGCCCTGCCATAGGCCCTTACTTTATCAAGAAACGGAATCATTGCACATCCGGCTTTATCGTATCTGCATCAAGCAACCCTTCCGTCAGGCCTCTGTCGCTCACGGTCATCTCCGAAAGGGCAAAGTATTCCATGATGCTGTCCATAATAGCTACACCAGCCACAATAATATCTGCTCTTTCTGCCCGAAGTCCCTTTAAATGGCACCGCTCTTCATAGGACATCTGGTAAAGCTGCTTCAGAAGCCGGGATACATCATCCTGCTTCAATACATAATTTTGAATTTTGTCCGCATCGTACGTTTCCAGCTCCTGGAGGATTGAGGCAGCTGCCGTGGCCGTGCCCCCCACGCAAATCCATCGTTTCACTGGAGCCAGCGAACGGGAATCCTGGAACGTTTGAAAACAGAATTTTTTCAGTTCTCCAATACCCCGCGCGGTAGTGGTATCGAATAGATCTGAACAGCGCACGCAACCGATAGCAAAGCTTCTCCGGTAGCCGATGGTGGGCCCAAAGCCCATGCAGATTTCTGTCGAGCCTCCGCCGATGTCCGTCACCGCCAATACAGAGGAAGACAGACCAACGGCCCCCAGGTAACTGTAAAAGGCTTCCATTTCTCCGGAAAGAATCTCCACAGGAATTCCGGTTTTCTCCTCTACTCTGGAAGCAAACTCCTTGCCCTGGGAAGACACGCGAAGAATTTCCGTACCATAGGCTTTGATGTCATTGGCATGATAGGCCTGAGCTTCCTCGACGAACTGCGCAACCGCCTCCAGCGTGCGCTTACATGCCGCTTCGGATAATCCCTCGTGGGTTGGCATACCTTCCCCCAGCCGGGACGAATTAATATCTTTTTTCAGTGTTTTCCATTCCCCGTTTTCCTGTTTTTCCGCTATGAGCAGCCGCACGGAATTTGTACCGATATCAATGACAGCTCTAATCATAACGCCTCCTTTGAAAGAGTCTTTGGAAAAGCCTCTTCAAATAAGTAAGGGAGCATGTGATGCCCCCTCCCTTCAATTCCTGCCAATCGCGATCAATCTGCACGGCGGGCGCCGCGTCCTCCACGTTTTGACTCTACATTCCGTTTTAAATCCAACAGCCTTTCATCACTGTCCTTAAGAAACCGGCTCAGCTTATCCTCAAAGGAAACAGGCACTTCATGCTTCTTTTGCGAGTGAAAATCCCGGTTTGGTCTCCCTTCTCCACGTCCGGAAAAAGGACGGCTCTGGGTATACCGCGCACTATCCCGCTGCCCCATCGCATGATTGGCTTCTCGTTCAGCATGCTTCTCCGCACTTGGCTGCACCTGTTTGATAGATAATGCAATTTTACCCTTCGCATCTATGGCAATGATTTTAACCTTCACTACGTCATGTACTTTTAAGTAATCATTTACATCATTGACATAGTCACTGGACACTTCAGAAATATGTACCAGACCAACCTTCTTGTCCGGAAGCTCAACAAATGCTCCAAAATTTGCAATCCCTGTTACGGTTCCCTCTACAATGCTGCCGATTTCCAAATCCATGAAAAAACTGTATCCCCCTTGTGTTTCTGATAAAATGATGACTTTATTATACGAAACTTTTTGGTATCACGCAACACAGGGAAACCATAGAAAAATTACGTATTCTCAGCTTTTTTCCCCTGTTTTTTCCCCATATTCGAATATGGGCCAACTCCAAATCCATCACCGCACATACGGCATCTCTCCAGGTTTTACCATACCCAGATCGTCCCTGGCCTTTCGTTCAATGACCTTCGGGTCCTGCAGTGCCTTTTCCCTTTCCTCCAGCTCCGCTCTTTCCCGGAGAAGCTCCTGTTTGGTTTTGGTCGCCGCATGAATCTGCTGCTCCAGTTCATAAACCATGTATATCTTCCGAAAAAGAAAAATCAGGCACAATACCGCCATGGCCAAAAGCACCATACGGCCCAAGCTAAAACGGCTTTGTCGGCACATCAGGTTCCCTCCCCAGCCATTGGTTTATTTTTTTATAGAGAATCGGCTCATCAGCCAGCGCCTGCATATAGTCCTCCTCTGCCTTCGCCGCCGCAAAGCCATAGTCCAGCCAATCCTTTACATCCTCAAAACGTTCATCATCATCGTACACCGCAGCAATCATAAGCCGCCCATTGCGCTCCGCGGAGGCAACCAGACAGTCTCCTGCCGCATCCGTGCTGCCTGTTTTTATGCCGTTTGCCCCGGGATACGAGCTGTCCAGAAATTCATTGCGGTTTTTTATTACCCGGTAAATGCCGTTGCGATAATACATGTCATGGGTCTTTTCCTGCACAATAGCACGAAAATCGGGATTTCCCATGGCATAACGAGCAATCTTCACCATGTCCCTCGCCGTGGTGTAATGGTACGGATTCGTCAGTCCATGGGGATTGGCAAACTGAGAATGAAATACGCCAATGGCGGCACACTTTTCATTCATCATTTCAACAAAGCGCTCATAGGAGCCGCCAACAGTTTCCGCCACAGCCACCGCTGCGTCATTGCCGGATACAAGCATCATGCCGTAGATCACCTCTCGAAGCGAAATAGGCAGATCCGGTCTCAGCCCCAGCCTCGTCTCTTCCTGAGAAGCTGCCCGCTGCGTCACCACCGCATCAGCATCCACGTCGAGGAGCCAGCGCCCCTCTTCCAGAGCCACGATGCAGGTCAAGATTTTGGTGGTACTCGCCGGATAGATTCGGGAAATCCCATTTTTATCCGCGTAAATCGTACCGGTTTTCCCGTCAATGACCGCGGCAGCCAGCGCCGCAGTCTCTGGCGGAGGGGGAAGCACCGGCGGCTGAGGTGGAGGGGGCGTCATCCATACGAAAATTCCTGCCGCTGCGCAGCATCCTGCAACGCCCATCAGCACCACTTTCATCCATTTCCCCATACCTATCCCCTTTCCGGCACTTCCTCTGCTATGCTTTCACTTTCTCTTATTGTAGCACAGTCCGACAACGCCATTGCCTGTCCCCTACGAATCCTTCTCTTTCCTTCTCAGGTCTGCTATAATATTGTATATTGAAAAACTTGAAAGGAATCATCCTCATGACTGCAGACAACATTACTTTTTCACTGGAGATTGACTACATCCCTGATGAAATGGAAGGACGCACTGATTTTGAACAAAAAATGAAAACCGTCGCCGAGAAGCTTGAAGGCTTTTACACACTGGACAGAGAGCACAGGCCCATCATTGCCGGTCTCGCCAAGGATGACGTAGATAAAGCACTGGCGGAACTTGGGCTTTCTGCTTTCGGCACCTGGCCAGCCTGCATCCTCACCGCCACCATTGCCACGCCGCTACCTCTCAAAGCCATCGGCATGTCTGACGGCTGGGACATTTACGTAGGAAAAAAGACCTTTTTTGCCTTTGCCCAATTTCCATCCGATACGGTTAATATTCTTTTGAAGGCGTGCACCTACTACCTGGAAAAGGAAATCTACCAGCCGCTTGAGGAATTTGTCCAGGAAATCGGCTTTGAAAATTACCGCAACGCAGTTCTCGGGAATGAAACATCTGTCAACTTCTCTGACGGCATGCCCGGCTACTACGACAATCCTTGGGGCGCATCGAACACGCCGCCTCTCGCCCCCGGCGATTTTGTCCGGCCGGAGCATAATATCATGCAGGTCATTGAAGTTTACCCGGAAATGGGACCGCTTCTTATGGAATACGGCATGAGCTGCGTAGGATGCTTTGTCTCCTATGATGAAAATATCTGGCAGGCCGCACAAGTACACGGATTGGATGTATTTGAAATTATCGGCGAAATGAATGAGTATCTCTCCGATAAATACAACAAACCCCTTCTCACCAGGGATACTCCCATGGAGGATATTCTCACCCTGTATCCGCAGCTTCTTTCTGTTCTTCAGGGATTTGGCATTGCCATGCCGGAAGATGTCAAAACACCTCTCGGCTCGCTCTGTGATTCCGCCCAGGTAAGCACAGATACAGTCATCGCAGCGTGCACAAAAAAGCTCCGCAAGGAATAAGTAAAACAGCGCCCATTCAGAGCGCTGCTTCATAAAACTCATATAGATTCAAAACTCCTGTCTTCCGGCCGAGAAGAGAGGAGTTTTTATTTTCCCATACGCCAGCCGCTGCGGTGAAGAGCCGCCACAATGGGTGCAATAATGACACCGGACACAATCGCCTCCGGAACGCCATTGGCAAAGGTAATGCCCAGGAACAAGTTGCCTACGGCCTGCACAGAAATGCCCTGCGATTCTGCATAGGGCGCGCCCACAAGGATAAAGAGCGTTCCCAAAAACATAATGGTATGAAGAATCGTGGTGAACACCGCCGCAATGGCTGCACGGAGAAACACCCGCATGTGAAGGCGCGTAAAAATAAGGTAAGCAATGATACCGATCAGAACACGCGGCACAATGCATACAATGGCATCATAGAGAATGTTGTACTGCACAGCAAACTGCAGAAGCACGCTTGGTGCACGCAGTGTCTGCATAAAGGAAAAGAGTCCGAACATAAGCCCCACACAGGCGCCCACCCGCGGACCGGCGACGATACCGCCAATAATGGTTGGCAGGTGCAGTATGGTGGCATTCATGAAAAGAAGCGGGATGAATCCATATCCGGTAATACCGAGAAAAATGGTAATGCCCGCCAGCAGTCCGGATACAGTGAGCTGCCGCACGTTCAAAAAGGCATGCTGCGCCTGTACCCTCTTCGTATTAATTGTTTTTTCCATCGTAAGAAAACCTCCGTTCTTATTCTCCTTGAGATATAAGCCGTACGAAACAATGTTTCTTCACTGATTGTACCTGTCATGCGGTCCAGTTCGACCGATACCGGCAATGCATGACCCCTAAATCGGCTTTAGTCATTATACACGGAGAGTTTTCCCTGTCAATAAAAAATTTCTTGTCTGATTCCCCATATTTGCAGAAGTTTTATATATGCATCAATAAAAAATACCATCCGTCAGAAATTCCGTTTGTGTCAAGCGATGTTCGCAAAAAATTTTCCTGTAAAATGAAATAACCTAATTAAGCCGCCTTACGAAGTAATGCTTTTAACGTTTTTTCTTTAATGTATACCCCAAAAGTTGACCATTTTTCTGCATATCCCATCAAATACGTGGTGGCCAGCCGGGTATATGCTTCCGGATTTGGGAATATTCCAAGCCCTTTTTCAGGCTTGAATCGCCTTCGGAAAGCCCTGATCGTGCTAACCGCCTCTGCCCGTTTGAGGGATTGCTCTTTTGTAGTGCCATCCATGTGCTTTTCAGCTGCGGGGAGAAAAGATGTTTCTCTTCTATTATAGCGTCGTTGGCATTAGCGCCCTCTCCAGGGGTTGTACGCTGCACTGTACTGAATGCTGTGGATTGGTTTGACTCTCTTGTATGTTGTTAATTACCATTCTTTGTACAGAATT
>CAZPLS010000021.1:0-19879 GCA_964587685.1 uncultured Dialister sp. | reverse complement strand
TATAAGCAAAAAGTGCAAACAAGAATAACAATATAGCTTCAAAACTTTACAAGAATAATATATAATATTAATGAAGGCCAGATAATTTCATCTGGTTGTGAAAGGAGGAGTTTTTATGGAATTAAATATTAGAGGGAAAAATCTTGAAATAACGGATGCTCTGCATCAATATGTAGAGAAACATACGGGAAAAATTCAGAGATATTTTGATAAATCCGTTAAAATGAACGTTCTTCTCCGAATTTCGAATATGACCAAGACCTGCGAAGTCACCGTTTTCGTAGATGGTGTGATACTTCGCGGTGTGGAAAAATCGGATGACATGTACAAATCTATAGATTTGGTGTTTGACAAAGTGGAGCGGCAGATTCACAAATATAAAACCCGTCTTGCAAAGCGGTTCAAAGAGCAGAAAGTGTTGAATCCGCAGTTTGTGGAAGAAAAAGAATCGGCTGCTTTGTCGGAGGCGGATTTTGAAATCGTAAGAACGAAGCATTTCCGGATTACTCCCATGTTCCCTGAGGAAGCAATTCTTCAAATGAATCTGCTGGGGCATAATTTCTTTATGTTTTTCGATGCGCAGACAGAAAATCCCGCCGTTGTGTATCGGCGCGAGGATGGAAAATACGGCCTGATTGAAGCGGAAAAATAAGCAGATCAATTGCTTAGCAAGAAAATAAAACCTCTCGTTTTACGAGGAACCAATCCTGTAAAGCGGGAGGTTTTATTCATGTCATTCCCGCGGGATATGAAAAAAGCAAAGAGAGATTGACCGTTGCGATGCCCCTTTTTGACTAGTGTTACAGAGTTTGCTAAAATAGCATTGATATACACATTTTTTGAAATGCCCAAATTTTCCGAGTACATTGAGTTAGTCTGAAAAACTGCAGCAGAGATAAGAAAAGGAGCAGAGTACATGCTGAAGATATTGGATAGATTGTTCAACGGGTCCAACGAAAAGGAAGTAAAGAAACTTCGGAAAATTGTTGAACAGAAAATAAATCCGCTGGAAGCGAGCTTGAAGAATTTAAGTGATACGTCTCTTGCCGGCAAAACACTGGAATTTAAAGAGCGGCTGGGCAAGGGTGAAACACTGGATGATATCCTGCCAGAAGCCTTTGCGGTCGTGAGGGAAGCGTCCCGTCGTGTGCTTGGGATGCGCCATTTTGATGTACAGATGATTGGCGGCATTGTTCTTCACCAGGGAAAGATTGCCGAAATGGGAACTGGCGAAGGCAAGACGCTTGTAGCTACGGCTCCGACCTATTTGAATGCCCTGGCAGGCAAGGGGGTTCATGTAATTACCGTCAATGATTACCTGGCTAAACGTGATAGTGAATGGATGGGTCAGGTGTATCGCTTCCTGGGCTTATCGGTAGGCCTTATCGTTCATGACCTGGATTATCGCCAGAGAAAACTGGCCTATAATTCGGATATTACTTACGGAACGAACAATGAATTTGGCTTTGACTATCTTCGTGACAACATGGTGGTGTCCTTGGATCAGATGGTACAGAGACCGCTCCATTATTGCCTCATTGACGAGGTGGACAGCATCCTTATTGATGAAGCGCGCACACCTCTGATCATATCCGGGCCCGGGCAGAAATCCACTGATAACTATTACCGTCTGGCCCAGTGTGTACCGAAATTAATTAAGGATGAAGACTATACGATTGACGAAAAGCAGAAAACCGTGGCACCCACAGAGGCGGGTGTTGCAAAAATGGAAAAAATGCTTGGCGTTGAAAATTTGTACGATACCGCCAACTTGGAATTGAATCATCTGTTCACCCAAGCGCTTCGTGCTCAGGTCATGATGATTCGGGATAAGGACTATGTCGTTAAGGATGGGAAAGTAATTATTGTTGATGAATTTACCGGGCGGCTTATGTATGGGCGCCGGTATTCTGATGGCCTGCATCAGGCAATAGAAGCTAAGGAAGGACTGCAGGTAGAACGGGAAAGCCAGACGCTGGCCACTATTACGTTTCAGAATTACTTCCGTATGTATGACAAGTTGGCGGGGATGACCGGCACAGCCAAGACGGAGGAACAGGAATTCATCAAAATTTATGGCCTTGAGGTGGTACAGATACCGACGAATAAGCCCGTTCAGCGTAAGGATTTGCCTGACGTGGTATTCAAAACCAAGCGCGGAAAGTACAAAGCGGTGGTGAGAGAGGTTATCAGACGACATGAAACCGGTCAGCCTATGTTGATCGGTACCACTTCTATTGAGCAGTCCGAAGAATTGTCCCGAATGCTCAAGCAGGCAGGGATTGTTCATAATGTGCTGAATGCGAAGTATCATGAATTAGAGGCTCATATCGTTGCACAGGCCGGGCAAAGAGGTCAGGTGACCATTGCAACCAATATGGCGGGACGCGGTACGGATATTGTACTTGGCGAAGGCGTTGCCGAACTGGGCGGGCTTGCCATCATTGGTACAGAACGGCATGAAAGCCGACGCATTGATAACCAGCTACGCGGCCGGTCAGGCAGACAGGGAGACCCGGGCAGCAGTCAATTCTTCCTTTCCTTGGAGGATGATTTGATGCGCATTTTTGGCGGGGACAATATCAAGAAGTTTATGGAAAAAATGGGCCTTGATGAGGACGAGGAAATCAAGAGCACCATGGTATCCAATGCTATTCGTAAAGCACAAAAACGGGTGGAAACCAGAAACTTTGATATTCGTAAATATGTCCTTGAATATGATGATGTGATGAATCAGCAGCGCAAGGTTCTTTATGATGAACGCCGGAGAATTCTGGAAGGCGAGGATATGAAGGACCAGATTATGAATATGGTTGATAAGCTGATTGATGAGGGCTTGGACACGTATGCCAATGCCAAGCTGTATCCGGAAGAATGGGATTTTGCCGGGCTGCTGAAGTACTGTGAAAAATATTTCCTTGCGCCGGGCGAGATTAAGTTAGAGGATATTGAAGACCTTTCCCGGGAGGAAGTGGAAGAAAAATTAAAGAAATGCGCCCACGATACATATGATGCAAGGGAGGCCTCTGTGGGGCCGCTCATGATGCGTGAGCTGGAAAAGGCCATTATGTTGAAGGTCGTAGATGCCAAATGGATGGAGCATCTGGACGACATGGATATGCTGAAGGAAGGGATTAATCTTCGCTCCTACGGGCAGAGAAATCCCATTGTTGAATACAAAGTAGAAGCGTTTGATATGTATGAAGAGATGCAGCATGCGATGATGGAAACCATCATTTTGTACCTCTATCATATTCAGATTCGCTTTGTGGACGAATCGGCGGAACAGAAGACCGGTCAGGAGAGCCTGCCTGCGGATGTAGAAGGAAAGCCCGATGAAAATTAATAAGGGGTCCACTCCAATGATGTGAGAATGCATAAAGTATCGCAGCTCATTGTGATACGTGTAGTGGCAAGTATTGTAATAAAAAGATACACAACAAAGAAAGCGAGATGACAAACAGATGCTGGAAGATTTGAAAAAAACATTGGCAGATCTGCTGAATCACGAGAGAGAAATCAGGGATTCACTTTGACTTACCTAAGCTGAAGGAAAGAATTACCAGTTATGATGTGCAGATGAGCGATCCCGCTTTCTGGAATGATGCAGACAAGGCAAAAAAAATTTCGCAGGAAGCAACAGATGCCAAAGAGGCTTATGATACATATACCCGACTTTTTGAACAGGCAGAAAATTTAAAAGAAATATTAGATATGGCCATTGAAGAAGATGACCAATCCATGGAAGAGGAGATTGTCCTGGAAATGGAACGGTTAAAGGAACTTCTTGATAAGAAGGAAATTGAGCTTCTTCTTTCCGATGAATATGACGGGAATAATGCCATTGTTGCGTTTCATGCCGGGGCTGGTGGTACGGAAGCACAGGACTGGACGCAGATGCTGATTCGAATGTATTTGAAATGGGCCCAGGCGCATAATATTGAGGTGGAAGAATTAAACTTGCTTCCCGGCGATGAAGCAGGAATCAAAAACGCGGAATACATGTTTAAAGGGAAGTTTGCTTATGGATTGCTCAAATCTGAGAAAGGCGTACACCGTTTGGTTCGCATTTCTCCTTTTGATGCGGCCAAACGGAGGCACACCTCTTTTTCCGCAGTGGATGTCATGCCGGAAATCACGGATGATGTGCAGGTCAATCTGAATATGGCGGATGTGCGGGTAGATTACTATCGTTCATCCGGTGCAGGGGGACAGCACATCAATAAGACGAGCTCTGCGGTTCGTATGACTCATATGCCAACGGGCATTGTGGCTGCGTGTCAGACGGAACGGTCTCAGCTGCAGAATAAGGAGCAGTGTCTCCGCATGCTTCGCTCCAAGTTGTTTGAATTGGAATTGGAAAAGAGAGAAAAGCTGAAAAAAAGCATTGAAGGAGAGCAGCAGGCCATTGAATGGGGGAGCCAGATTCGGTCCTACGTTTTCCAGCCCTATACGTTGGTGAAGGACAATCGGACCGGCATTGAAACCGGGAATATTCAGGCGGTTATGAATGGCGAATTGGATGAATTCATCGAGGGATATTTGAAAAAACAAAAATTCAAGTCATAAGGAGCGGGAAATGTTGCGTCTTCAGGGGATGTCTTTCCGATTTTTGTTAGCTCTGGTGTTTGTTGGCTTTTTAGCTGCGGCTTATATATCTTATGAACGCTACCACGTCGAGGCCAAGGATCAGACCGTTGAAATGGTTTATGATTATGATAAATTAGAAGGACGGACAAAAGAAGATCTTTTCGCTTTGTATAAAGATAGCGGAATTACCTCACTGGCACTCTATGATGATACGCCCAATAAAATCATGGATCGCAGCGATGCCATGATTTACCGTGGGGCAGATATGGCTGCTTTTTCCACATCCAATTCGGAAATTTACAGAGACCGAATTTATATTCAGCCCTCAAGCAAAGCCAATGGATGGAAATTTTTTCAGGACCTGGAACGGAACCTTCGAATTCGGCTGAGACCCAAACAGATTCGTGTTTTCTCCCTTGATGGGGTCGAGACAATGGAAATTCAGATGGATTGGATGAAATTTCTCGATATGCCTGTGGGCATCATGCCGACGCGGGTGAGGGAAGCCAGCGCATCTGGATTTTTTCTGGTACTTCGGCCGCTCAACATAAGCCATCCAAGCAAAGAGGCTGTGGATGAGTTTTTGCGTGCAGTGGATGCATCTAACAAGGTTAGTGCGGTATTATTTGTAGGGAAAGAGGCTTTTGGATATCGCGAGCAGATGCGGTACTTCCAAGAAGCCATGCGGGCACGGAAAATTCCCATCGTTTTGATTGAGGCCCAGTCCCAGCTTGGATTTGAACATCAGGCCGGTGTGGTCGATATGGTCAGATCCTCTGATTACAATACGATTCGTTTGTATGCCATGGCGCAGAATGAGCTGATTCAGCTTACGCCAAGTGAGGCATCCTCTCGTTTCTACATCAGTGATATTGAGAGGAATATACGAATGAATTTGTTCCCTTCTTATAAAAATGCACTGGATGGGAAGAGTCTGGATGAGACCAATGCGCTGTACATTGCAATGACAAAAGAACGGCTGGAAAATCATGGCTTCCACGTAGGAAAGGCATCCCAAATGGAACCGTATTTTCCTTTGCCTATTCTCCGTGCAGCAGCCGTAACCGGCGCGTTGTCGCTGTGCGTCCTTGCGCTCCTTTTCTTGTTGCCTTTCCTGGCTAAGTGGACCTGGCAGATATGGGGGGCGGGATTTTTATTCCTCCAAGGGCTGCTGTGGGGCATGCCGCAGGCAGTGATTCCCCTTCAAATCATTGCACTGGCGACAGAAATTTGTACACCGGTTGTTGTTGTATCGTTGTTTCTTCTGTATTGCTTAAAGAAAAAAAATGAGGCTTTTGCGCATAAACGGTCATGGTCGATTTTGTGGGAAGGAATGGCCGTTCTTTGGTGTTGCGGGCTCCTTTCTTTGTGTGGGGGCGTTTTTGTCAGCGCTATTTTGGGAGATATCCGGTTCTTTCTGGAACTTGAGATTTTCCGGGGCGTTAAATTGACGTTCCTCCTGCCGCCTCTTTTAATAACCCTCATTTATATTCAGCACTTCCCCTTTTTTGGCAGAATTGTTTCAAACGATCGGGATTTTGTTGATTTCGTTAAGAAGTTTTGTCGCATTCCCATTCACCTTGGGATGCTTGCACTGTTGGGCGTCGTGGCATTTGTCGTATTTATGTTTCTTGGCCGCAGTGGAAACAACATGGCACCGGTTCCCGCGTGGGAAATTGCATTGCGGAGATTTTTGGAAGATCAGATGTATGCCAGACCAAGAGAAAAAGAATTTCTTTTCGGACATCCTGCTGTTTTTGTCGCTTTGTCAGCACTGTACTACCGTTGGCCGCAGGTTCTTCACTATTTTTTGATTTTAGCTGTAACTGTGGGCCAGGGCTCTATGGTGGAAACCTTTGCCCATGTGAGAAGCCCCTTTATTCTGAGCTTTATACGAGGACTTGACGGTCTGCTGGCCGGTACATTAATGGGCATTTTGACGATGGCAGGGGTTGTTATTCTCTTGCGGATAACGAAATTCTTTGGAGAACGGTATGGCAGTGAATAAAGTGGTGATTTCCGGATACTATGGGTTCAGTAACGCCGGGGATGAGGCCATGCTCTATGCCATTCTTCGCGCGCTTCGCCAATGCTTTCCGGAAGCACAAATAACGGTAATTTCAGGAAAACCGAAAGATACAGCCCGTAAATTTGGCATACATGCAGTGCCCCGGTTCGGCGGTCTGTCCATAGGAAAGAGTATATTGTGCTGTGATCTCCTTATCAGCGGCGGGGGGAGCCTGCTTCAGGATGTAACAAGCAGCCGGAGTCTTTTGTACTATCTTTCCATCATTTTGGCGGGAATTTTTTGCAGAAAGCGCGTTTTTCTGTATGGCCAGGGGATTGGGCCTCTGCGGCGCAGATGGGTCTGCGGTCTCTTGCGGCTGGTGCTGTCTCATGTGGATGCCATTACCGTGCGGGATGAAAAATCGCAAAAAGTGCTGAAAACCCTTGGGGTAAAAGCGCCCGTTTACGTAACGGCAGATTCGGTATTTTCTCTTCCTAAAGCGTCCCTGGATGTGGGAGAAGCGATACTGAGGAAAGCCGGGGTTCCGATGGATAAAAAGGTAATTGGGATTTCTGTGCGCAATTGGCTTGAGGCTGAACGGTGGGCAGGCCGGTTCAGCGCATACCTCAACCGATTGGAAGAAAAAGATGTTTCTGTGTTGTTTATACCGATGCAGTGGCCAGAGGATAAACGAATGGCGGAATTTCTTTGCAGAAAAAAGCCCGGGCATATTTATTTTCTCGATGGGCCTTTTTCACCCGCTGAATTGATGTCTATTATGGGAAATCTGGACCTGCTGGTAGGAATGCGGCTTCATGCCTTGATTTTTGCGGCATTGATGCATGTGCCGTTGATTGGAATTTCCTATGATCCGAAAATAGATAACTTTCTACAGACAATTGGGCAGGAGGCCATTTTTCCCATTTCTGAATTTGATGAAGAAACGCTGTATAATAAAACAGAAGCCCTTTTGACAGGAAAGGACACAAATTATTGTTGGGAAACTGTGGAGGCGCTCAGGAGGAAAGCGGATGAAACAGTAAAAATTTTAAAAGAAGCGGTGAGACAATAGGGGGGTTATGATGGATACCATTTCAAAGGATGAAATAAAAGAAATTTCTAAAATGGCAAAACAGCTGCGGATAGATATTTTAAAAATGATTACCAAGGCGAAGTCCGGGCATACAGGTGGCTCTCTTTCTATTGCCGATATTATGGCGTTGCTTTATTTCAAAGAACTGAACGTAGATCCGGCACATCCGCACAAAGAGGACAGGGATCGCTTTGTGCTATCAAAAGGACATGGGGCCCCCTGCTTGTATGCTGCTTTGGCGGAACGGGGCTTTTTTCCCAAGGAGTGGTTGAATCACCTTCGGCAGGAAGGCGCAATTCTGCAGGGACACCCTGACATGAAGCATACGCCAGGGGTTGATATGACGACAGGCTCTTTAGGACAGGGGTTCAGTGCGGCCTGCGGCATGGCGCTTGCGGGTAAACTGAATAAAGCATCCTGGCGGGTGTATACCATTCTCGGGGATGGAGAATTGGAAGAAGGGCAGGTCTGGGAGGCCGCCATGTTTGCCCATCATTACAAGCTGGACAACTTAATAGCCTTTGTTGATAATAATGGGCTTCAGATTGATGGGAAGATTACCGATGTGCTTTCTCCGGAGCCGATTGGTGATAAATTTAAAGCTTTTGGCTGGCATGTGATGGAGGTCGATGGGCATGATGTGGAAATGCTTTCCCATGCCATTGAAGAGGCCAAATGCGTTCAAGGGCAGCCGTCCGTTATCGTAATGAAAACGATAAAAGGGAAAGGAGTGCCGCAGACGGAAAATCAGGTTGGGTGGCATGGCAAGGCGCCTACGCAGGAACAATGTGATTTGTTTGTTAAAGAAGTAGAGGAGGCTGAATGATGGGAAAGGCAACTCGTGAAGCGTATGGCGAGACGTTAAAAGAATTGGGATCTCTTTATCCGGGCTTGGTTGTTCTTGATGCCGACTTATCTGCCTCAACCAAAACGCAGGACTTTGCCAAGGTGTATCCGGATCGCTTTTTTGACTGCGGTATTGCGGAAGCCAATATGATGAGTATTGCTGCCGGACTGGCTGCCGCGGGGAAAATTCCCTTTGCCTCTACGTTTGCCATTTTTGGCGCCGGAAGAGCCTATGAACAAATCCGGAATTCCATTTGCTATCCCAATCTCAATGTAAAGATAGCCTTGACTCACGCGGGGTTGACCGTTGGCGAGGATGGGGCCACCCATCAAATGCTGGAAGATATTGCACTGATGCGGGTGCTTCCCAATATGACGGTTGTTGTTCCTGCTGATGCGGCGGAAACTAAAGCGGCGGTCAAATGGGCGGTTTCCTACCATGGCCCGGTGTATATCCGCATGGGACGTGCCAATTGTGATGACGTTATTGAACCGGATACCCCATTTTTTCCGGGGAAAGCGCTGGTGCTTCGCAAGGGCTATGATATTACCATTATTGCCTGCGGAATAATGACCAGTAAAGCGCTGCAGGCGGCAGACATCCTGAAAGGGGCCGGTATAATGGCTCGTGTTGTCAATATGAGTTCCATAAAGCCCATAGATACGGAGACTATAATTAAGGCCGCTTCTGATACCGGCGCCATTGTAACAGCGGAGGAACATTCCGTTTGCGGCGGCCTGGGCAGTGCGGTAGCAGAGGTCGTAGTGAAGAATTGTCCGGTTCCCATGGCTATGATTGGCGTGGAGGATGCATTTGGCGAATCGGGCACTTCAGAGGAAGTGCTGAAGGCCTATGGATTGACAGCTGCCCGCATTGCGGAGACAGCGCTTAAGCTGTACAAAAAGAAATAAAATTTCCATAGCAAAACATCGCTGTCTGCAATGACCTCTTATGCGAACTGCACACTTAAGCTGTTCCATAAGAGGTATTGTTTTGCAGGAGGTGAATCAGAATCTTTGATTTACCGACGCTGCATCAGTCAGTGTTCCCCGCATAGGGATTTTGAGGGGGACGAGGCATTTGCCTGCTGTTATTTCAGTAGAAGACACTGTCTTGCAAAATCCGGAATGTGCTGGTATGATACAGCTGTATATGACGGCGTAGATGGGAAGAAGCTGCATGGATTTCACACAGAGAACCGCTCCCCGGCTGAAAGAGCGGCGGAATGAAAGCAGCAGGTCACCCCGGAGCTGGCAGCGAGAGCTGTACGCAGGCGGGCGTTAACCGCATTAGAGTGGCTGGCATATCCAGTTAGATAGGTGGTACCGCGGAAGAGTCTTTCGTCCTATGGGATGAAAGCTTTTTTTTATTGATAAAGCGGCCGGGTGCGCACGGAAATAAAGGAGTGGAATCATGAATAAGTATGAAAATTTAGGAAACTATTCTCCCGCAGAAATTGAGGAGACCTGGTATGATTTCTGGGAAAGTCACGGCGTTTTCCACGACGAACCCAAAGAAGGGGTAGAAGGGTTCAGCATTGTCCTGCCTCCGCCGAATGTGACAGGACAGCTGCATATGGGTCATGCTCTGGATGGGACACTGCAGGACATTCTTATTCGTTATAAACGCATGCAGGGCTGCAATGTTCTTTGGCTGCCGGGCAAAGATCACGCTGGTATTGCCACGCAGGTCAAAGTAGAAAAGCAGATCGCTGAAGAGGGGCTGTCGAAATATGATCTTGGCCGGGAAAAGTTTCTTGAACGGGTATGGCAGTGGAAGGAAAAGTACGGCAATACCATCGGCCGGCAGATTCGAAAGCTGGGCTCTTCCTGCGACTGGAGTCGTGAGCGGTTTACTATGGACCCGGTATGCGCCAGAGCCGTAAGGGAAGTATTCTGCTCGCTTTATGAGAAGGGACTGATTTATCAGGGGAATCGCATTACGAACTGGTGTCCCCGCTGTCAGACGGCCCTGTCGGACATAGAGGTGGAGCACGAAGATGAAACGGGGCATCTTTACTATGTGAAATATCCCATTGAGGGGACGGATGAGTATGTGGAAATTGCCACGACACGTCCGGAAACCATTCCTGGTGATACGGCGGTGGCGGTCAATCCGGACGATGAGCGTTTCCGGCACTTGGTAGGAAAAACACTTATGCTCCCTACAATGGGCCGTAAAATTCCTGTAATTGCTGATGAATATGTAGATCCGAAGTATGGGACAGGCTGCGTGAAGATTACGCCGGCGCATGATCCGAACGACTTTGCTGTCGGCGAACGGCATAATCTTGAATCCATTATGATTATGAATCTGGATGGCACACTGAACGAAAATGCAGGCCGGTATAACGGAATGACTCGCGAGGATGCACGGCGTGCTATTGTAGAGGATTTGAAAGAAATGGGACTCCTTGTGAAAATCGAGGAGACAAAGCATGCGGTTGGACACTGCTCCAGATGCCATACCACCGTGGAGCCTATGACGACAAAGCAGTGGTTTGTAAAAATGAAGCCTCTTGCAGGCCCGGCTATGGAGGCTGTTAGGGAAGGCAAAACGAAATTTGTCCCGGACCGCTTTGCCAATACGTATATTCAATGGCTGGAAAATATACATGACTGGTGCATTTCCCGCCAGCTTTGGTGGGGGCACCGCATACCTGTCTGGTACTGCGATGACTGCGGTAAGACCATCGTTTCCCGTACAGATATTGATGTATGTCCGCATTGCGGAAGCCGTCACATTCATCAGGACCCTGATGTGCTGGATACATGGTTCTCTTCCGCGCTTTGGCCGTTTTCCACCATGCATTGGCCGGAAGATTCAGAGCTGCTGAAGAAATGGTATCCTACGAGCGTTCTTGTCACGGGGTACGATATCATTTTCTTCTGGGTAGCAAGAATGATGTTCATGGCTATGGAGTTTATGCATGAAGTACCCTTCCGGTATGTGTTTATTCATGGTCTTGTTCGTGATTCCCTTGGCCGTAAAATGTCTAAGTCGCTGGGCAACGGTATAGATCCGCTTGAAGTGATTAAGCAATATGGGGCAGATGCTCTTCGCTTTACGCTGGTGACGGGAAACACCCCGGGCAATGACATGCGCTTCTATTATGAACGGGTAGAAGGGAATCGCAATTTCGCTAATAAGATCTGGAACGCGGCCAAATTCACCATTATGAATTTGGATGATTATGATGAGTCCTTTGTGCCGGAAAAAGAACAGTATACCCTGGCTGACCAGTGGATTTTGGAACGTTTGGCCCAGACGGAGCAATATGTTTCGCAGAATCTGGATAAATTTGAATTGGGTGAAGCGGCAGACAGCATATATAACTTTGCTTGGAATTGCTTCTGCGACTGGTATATTGAAACGGCAAAAGCACGGCTTTATGGCGAACATGGGGATGATCGGCGAGTGACGCAATATGTGCTCGTGTATACGCTGACCCGTATGCTGGCTCTTCTCCATCCTTTCATGCCTTTTATTACAGAGCATGTGTGGCAGCATTTGCCTCATACAGGAGAATGCCTGGCTCGAGCCGCTTGGCCGAAGCCGGATGAAAGTCTGCGTTTCCCGAAGGAAGAGGAATTGATGGAGCGCATTATGGATGCAGTAAAAGCTATCCGTAATATGCGGGCAGAGGCACATGTGCAGCCGGGGAAGGCCTGCTCTGTACAGATTGCGTTAAGCAGAGAGGATCTCCGTGTGGCCGCGCAGGGGCATCAGGCTTATTTCGAAAAGCTTGCCCATGTGGAGCACCTTACATTCCTGGAAAAAGAAGCGGACAAGCCGGATAATGCACTCGCGTCTGTCGTGCCGGGCATGGAGGTGTACCTGGAGCTGAAAGGGCTCATTGATGCAGAGAAAGAAAATGCCCGGATTTTGAAGGATAAAGAATCGACGGAAAAAGAAATTACACGGACGAAGGCGAAACTGGAGAATGAAAATTTCTTGGCAAAGGCGCCGGCAGCTGTGGTGGACAAAGAAAAGGCGAAACTTTCGCTGCTGGAAGAAAAACTAGCATCGCTGGACAGCCGCTTGGAATTCCTTGCGAAGTTGCAGTAAAACGGAAGACAGACATTCCTTTTCTAAACGACACATAAGGAGTAAGTATGACCTACGAAGAATCTATTGTCTATTTGGAAACGGCCGCTTCCTTTGGCATCAAGCCGGGCATGGAGCGCATCACCGCGCTTCTTGAACGGCTTGGACATCCTGAAAGGGCGTATCGTGTTGTTCATGTAACCGGCACGAACGGAAAAGGCAGTGTCTGTGCCATGATTACAAGCGTCATTGAGAATGCTGCGCTAAAGGTAGGGCGTTATATTTCTCCACATCTCATCAATTATACGGAGCGCATTTACTGTGGCGGCCATGACATTTCTCGTGATGACTTTGCGCACGCAGTGGAAGTGGTGAAAGCCGCATCGGAAGCTGCGCAGGCCGATGGCATCGAGGCGCCTACAGAATTCGAGCTGCTTACCGCTATGGCTTTCTGGTATTTCCGGGAGCAGAAAGTGGATTACGCGGTTGTGGAAGTGGGGCTTGGCGGGCTCCTTGACTCGACCAATGTGGTGGAGCCTGTCGTTTCTGTCATTACCAATGTGGCTATGGACCACATGCAGTATCTTGGGGATACGCTGGACAAAATTGCTCACCAGAAGGCAGGAATCATCAAAAAGGGAATTCCCGTTGTATCTGCTGCGCAGCATATTCCGCTTAAGACTATCAAAAAGGAAGCGCATGCCAAGCACTCCCGCCTATATTTTTACGGAAGAGATTTCGAAATCGAAAGCAGAAGCAAGCATCAGAACGGCCAAGTGGTGGTGATTAAGAGAAAGGATATGCCCAAAGACCAGGAAAAGGGATTGTTTTACGTTCCCTTCATTGGTACCCATCAGACCGTTAATGCTGCTGTGGCTGTGATGGCACTGACCCTTGTCATGAAGCAGGATGATCGGATTAATGAAAATGACCTCCGGGAAGGGCTGGCACGCACTCGCTGGATGGGCCGCTTTGAGATTCACGAGCTGGGGGGTATTCCCATTGTTTTTGACGGTGCGCACAACCCGGCAGGCGCGGAAGCCCTTTCGGAAGCGCTGGCAGAGCAGTATCCTGATAAGCGGCGGCTGATCGTATTCACATCACTCAAAGATAAAGATACAGATACGGTGATTTCTCTGCTTGTAAGAAAAGAAGACAAGGTATTTCTTACGGAGGCACCCACGCCCCGATCTAGGAAAATGTCTGAACTTTCGGGCATGTTTACCTGTGCAGCGAAGGAGGAAACTTCGGTATCACAGGCATTGAATGATGCCTTGGCAGAAGCCGGTTCGGGGGATGTTGTTCTTGTGTGCGGTTCCCTGTACATTATGGGAGAAGCACTTTCCTGGATTGGTCGAAAGGAATGGGAAGCAAAAGCAGCAGCGGAGAAACAAACGGAAAACGTCGACCATGAAGCAGAGCAGAACCCATGAGGACAAACAAAATAACGGCAGAGAAGTCTGCCGTTATTTTGTTTGTGGTCTAGTAACGTATTTACATGTGGGCGGGGTGATTAACGGGCCAATTCCGGTGCTTCTTCCTGGAATATAGAGGGCTGCTGGCTGCCGGGAAACCATTGGATAGCAATGGAGAGGCCAAAGGTTTTCTCAAAGGGGCGCAGGAATGGCTGGATGGCATGGGCTTGTACGTCGAAGGAATCCTGGCTGGTGTAAATCCTAAGCTCTGCCGCATAGGCTGTGGTGTGACAGATGAGGCGGGTTATGCATTGCTCGTTGGTCTCATCAAGGCCTTCCGCAAAGGAGAGGAAGAGCGACAACATCCGGATTTTTTGCAGATCATGCTCGTCAATCATTGAAAGAATCGGGTTTGTACGTAGAAGCTTTCCCGAATACCCGTGATGAAAGGCGGCAATCAGGGAGCAAATCATTTGTTCTTTGTGAGTGAGACCAAAGAGATGAGCGTTGGCAATCATGTAAGCACTGTGGCGGGCATGACTGTAATAATTGATCAGTTGTCCGATATCGTGAAGCATGCCTGCGGCGGTGAGAAGAATCCGTTCCCGTTGGCTCAAGCCGTGCAGGTCTTTCCAATGGTCAAAGAGATAGAGCGCCATAGCGGTGACGTATCTGGTGTGGGATAAATCGTCCAGAGGAAGGGTCTTTCTGTAATTTTGCACAGATGAAAGGAGCATGCCTCGTTCCCAGGCTCGGTCTTTGCCATAAATAGGATCATAGTAATGGAAAAATAGCCCTTCCCGGATGCCGCAGCCGGAAACGGTGAGGTTCTCTGCACGGGTGATTCGGACTATTTCTGATACAACAAGCGCTCCGGCAATGATAATGTCTGCCCGTTCTGCGGAAAGGCCGGAAATTCGTTTTCTTTCGACACAGTTTTTTGCACAGAGCTCATCAACAAGAGGGAAAAGACTTCTTGCTGGAAACTGGTAATTATGCAGACGGGGGATCGGATATTGAATCTTCCTCTGGTGGATTTTGGCCAGATTGCGCACCGTGCCGCCCACGCCGATAATCGGAATTTTGCCTTTTGGAAGCCAGGAAATGTTTGCCAGCTGCTTTCGGATATACAGCTGCATTTCCTGCTTTTTCTCAGCAGTGATGGTATTGCTGCTGCTGAAAAGCTCTGTTAGTGTAACCGCACCCATGGGGATGCTAATGGAATGGATGCGCTGTTTGTTGTGGACGAGGGACAACTCAATGCTTGCGCCGCCAAGGTCAAACAGTAGAAAATTGCTTTGATCTATTGTATGAATGACACCGGAAAAGCCGAGTCGGGCTTCTTCCCGACCGCTTATGATCGTCATGGGAATGCCCGTTTCGGTGCGGACGCGCTTCAAAAAGGAAGCGCCATTTCTGGAATTTCTCACAGCAGCCGTAGCTACGGCTAAAATTTTTGTTACCTGGAGCACATGGGCAGCATGGGCATAGACTTTGAGACAGTCCAGTGCACGGCGTTGTGCGGCTTCCGTGAGCATTTTGTTTTTTCTGGAGAGACCTTCCGATAGACGGATGGACTTTTTTTCCTGATAAATGAGTTTATAGGCGCCTGATTCAGCAATCTGCATGATGATGAACCGAATCGAATTGGAGCCGAGATCTATAACAGCAATGCGTTCCATGGCAATCTTCCTGTGAAAAATTGGCGCTTCTCGCGCCGGGTGGGGCAAAGGTATCTTTTTTTATTTTACATCATGCAGCAGTTGGTGTAAAAAAGATACTCAGATTTATTATGAGGGAAAAAGCGGGTCCATTCCAAAGGCAGGAAAGTACGGCATATAAGAAGTGTATAAGAAACTAAGGATATGGTTCGGGAATGGTAATCAATCTTTTGTTTTCGGTTGCCTGTAGGAGTGGTCATATCGTATGATAAAGATGTGGGATATTCATAAGGAAAGATTTGAGAAGCACGACAGGAAGTAGAAAATTCTGAATTCCTTAAGGCGATGGTGAGGAGACTATGGCACAGAACAAACCCCTTATTTATGGAATCATCCATATTGGTTCCTCCGCGCTTTCTATGCGCATTGTGGAGTATAGGAGTATTAACGATATAAGGGTCATTGAAGATGTAAAAAAAGACGTTTCCTTTGGGGAAGAAGTATTTATGAATAAAAAGCTGTCCTTTGCTTCTATTCGCAGACTCTGCAGCATGCTCAATGGACTCAAACAGCTTCTTGAAGACTATCGGGTGGAAGAATATTCTGTTTATGCCACGGCTATTTTCCGTGAGGCAAAAAATCGCCGTGCTATCAAAGACCTTATTCGAACGTGGACAGGATTTGATGTATATGTGGTGGATATGCCGCAGGAAATTTATTTCAAACACTTCTTTCTGCAGCACCGGATTCGTGAAATAAACCGAGGGATGAATTATGCCCTTGGAGTTAATTTTCTCTTCGTGGATATAACTTCAGGCTGCGTGGGGCTTACTGTGTGGGAGCAGGGGACATTAAAGTACCAGCAAAATGCGCATGTGGGGACGTTGCGCCTTTTGGAGAGTTTCAAGCCCAATCAGAGAGATTCTCAGGATTTTCCCCAGGCCATGGAAGAAAATATTCATTCCGTTATGGCGCCTTTATGGAAGGTCATACGCATGTACCATCCGAGGTGCCTTGTTTTATCCGGAAGGGAAGCGCGGTTTCTGGCCGGCATGATGAGACGGACCATGGATACGCAGGATATGCTCCAGATTGAGCCGATTGAATTTGTGCGGCTGTATCGCACGGCGGCGCATCTTCCGTCGGCGATTTTTGAACAGAAATACAATATAAGCGGGCAGTGGGCACCGACGGTAATCACTGCGGCCAATATATACAAGGAAATTTTGGATAATGTTCCTGTAGAGCGCATGGTTATGGTCGGTACGACTTTTATTGAGGCGCTGTGTCTTTTTTATGGGGTGATGAAAACACATGATCCGGAATTGGCTTACATGCGGGCGCAGAATATTGAGCTTACGCGGTCCATTGCAGACCGGTATTACTATGAACCGAATCATGCGGTGGCTATGGAAAAATATGCCCACATTATTCTTGAGAAATTTAGCGGTATAAGCAGTCTGGGGCCTCGGGAGGAATTTTTGCTTCGCATGGCAATTATTCTGTGTCAGGTAGGGAAGTACCTGAATTTACTTGGCCGGAGCCAGCAATCCTGCCGCATCGTGCAGGGCATAGATATTTTTGGCATTTCTGATAAAGAGAAGGATATTGTAGCCTGTATTGTTTTTTATGATCATGGCAAATTCCCCAGTGATGATGATGAGCCCTTCTCCGTACTGGATGAGCATTCAAAAATGACGGTGCTCAAGCTCGTGGCGATTTTCCGCCTGGTACGGGCTATGGATGTTTCCAGAAAACAAAAGCTTCATGATGTATCTGTTCAGCTTATGGAAGACAGACTGGTGGTTTTATATGACAGCTCGGACAGCACGGCCCTGGAGACTTGGATGTTTGAAAAAGAAAAGGAACTGTTCAGGAACGTGTTTGGGATGGATGCGGAATTGGTGCGGAGGTAAACAAGATGGATTTTCATGATTACCACTATTATCTGAATCGGGAATTATCGTGGCTTTCTTTTAATGATCGGGTGCTGGAGGAAGCGGTGGATTCCAACAATCCGCTGCTGGAAAAATTGAAGTTTCTGGCGATAACCGCATCAAACTTGGATGAATTCTTTATGATTCGGGTATCCGGGCTGAAGCATCAGGTGGAAAATGGCGTAAAGCGCCGTGACATTGCAAATATGACGCCTGAAGAACAGATGAAACAGATTTCTGAAGTGAGCCATCATTTTGTATCCAAGCAATATGCGTACTTGAAGCAGATTTTGCAGGCGCTGGAAAAAGAGGGAATTTATTTTATAAAGCCTGAAGAGGCGAGTAAAGAGCAGATGCATTGGCTGAAGAATTATTTTGAACGGGAAATTTTTCCCGTTGTCACGCCTATGGCGGTGAATTCTTCTCATCCCTTTCCTTTTCTCGCGTCAAAAAGTCTGAATTTAGCCATGCTTCTGGAAAAAAATGAGAAAAAGGATGGCATGGATGATGACGATATAGATGTAAAAACGGCCATTGTGCCGGTGCCGTCCGTGCTGCCGCGCATTATAGCCATGCCAGTAAATCATGATTTTCCGGAAAGAAAAGATTTCATTCTTCTGGAGGATGTTATCCGTTATTTTGCTTCTTGGTTGTTTGTGGGCTTTGATTTGCTGGAAGCGCGGGCGTTTCGGATTACCCGGGATGCGGATCTTTACATTGATGAAGAGGATGCCAAAGATCTTGTGGTGGAGGTGGAGCGCCAGCTCCGAAAGCGGCAAAAGGGCGAGGCGGTTCGTCTTGAATTTGAAGCGGGAACAAGCCGTTTTACTCAGAGATTTATGATGGAGTCAACGAGCCTTGAAAAAGCGGATTTATATGAAATTGAAGGACCGCTTGACCTGACGATGTATTTCTCTTTTTGCGGAATCAAAGGGTACGATCGGCTTCGGTATAAAAAGGTATATCCTCGTAGACCCTGGAGCGCGATCCAGCTGGGGAATGGCGATATCTTTGATATGATTCGGCAGAAGGATATGCTTATTCATCTGCCTTATGAGTCTTTTGAAGATTCAGTGGTGAAATTCGTTTCGGCTGCTGCTGATGACAGCAATGTGCTCGCCGTTAAACAGACGCTTTACCGGGTCAGCTCGCAAAGTCCCGTTATTCGAGCCCTTGAGAAAGCGGCCCAGAACGGGAAGCAGGTTACGGTTCTCATGGAAGTGAAGGCGCGTTTTGATGAAGCGAACAACATCCTTATGGCCCGACGGCTGGAAAAAGCGGGAGCTCATGTTATTTATGGCCTGGTGGGACTCAAAACACATTCCAAGTGCACCCTTGTTATCCGACGAGAGAAGGATGGCATTCGCAGGTACGTTCATGTGGCGACCGGCAATTATAATGCATCTACAGCCAAGCTCTATACGGACCTTGGCATTCTTACCTGCAACGACATGTTTAGTATGGATGCGTCGGCGTTTTTCAATCTTCTTTCCGGCTATTCGGATCCTCCAATATGGAATTCCTTCCTCGTGGCGCCACTCAATTTAAGAGAGCGCTGCCTGGCCTTTATAGACCGGGAAATTCAATTTGCCCGGGAAGGCGAGCCGGCGCATATGATTATCAAAATGAATTCTCTTCTTGACAAAGAAATGATTGCCAAATTGTATGAAGCATCCTCTGCAGGAGTGAAAATTGAACTTATTGTGCGGGGGATTTGCGTGCTGATTCCCGGAGTTCCCGGCCTTTCTGATAATATTACCGTGAGAAGTATTGTGGGACGATTCCTTGAGCACAGCCGCGTTTTCTGGTTTGCCAACGGGGGAAGAGAAGAAATCTATATTGGAAGTGCCGACTGGATGCCGCGCAATTTAAATGATCGGGTGGAATTGATGGTTCCTGTTGAAGATCCAGATTTAAGGGCAAGGGTGAAACAAATGCTGGATACGGAATTGGCGGATAATCAGAAAGCGCATAGTATGCAGCCCGATGGGTCTTGGGTTAAAATGGTTGCTTCTGAAAATAAAATTTGTGCGCAGGAGGTGTTTCAGCGTGTGGCGGAAGAGCGGGATCAGGATGACCAGATGACACTGAAACAGCGCATGGAGCCGTATATTCCCGTAAGAAGCTGATTCATGCATATGTCCACATAAAGATAAGGGCAGTTTTCTGCCCTTATCTTTATGTGAAATAACCCGTAATTTCAGAATTTGGACAGCTGTAGCCCCTTCGTTTTTTGTGGAGGCCAAGGAAAGCCTTCGGGTATAAATGAACGGCTTGAATA
>CAZPLS010000020.1:0-20148 GCA_964587685.1 uncultured Dialister sp. | reverse complement strand
CGCAATGAAATTCCCTGGTGAATCCATTGGAGGTCGGAGGGATGGGCTGCCCCGCCCTGGATTCGGGTGGTGGTGACGATGTTGGAGAGGGGGTAGCCGAAGACCATGAGGGGGCTTTCGTCGAGAAGGATTTGCTGCATGCGGGTCATGAGGGCGCGCCGTCTGTCCTGGTCGAACTCGGTCGCGAGAGCGTCGGAGAGGGTCTGGTATTCGGCGTTTTGCCAGGCGCTTCCTTTTGTGAAGCGGGCGAGGTAGGCGGCCGGGTCGCCTCCGCCGGAGGTGAGCATGGTTTCGCCGAGGATGTCGAAGTCTCCTTTATCGACGCGGCCCATGGTGAGGTTGTAGTCTGCCGTTTCTATGCGGATTTCTATGCCGGCGCGGAGGGCGTCGGCCTGGAGGGCTTCGCCCAGGGCGGGGAGGTCGGGCCTTGAGGTGTAGGTGATGTAGGTGAGGGAGAGGGGGCGGCCGTCTTTCTCCCGGATGCCATCCCCGTCTGTGTCCGTCCATCCCGCTTCGTCCAGGAGGCGGGCCGCCCGGGCGGGGTCGTAGGGGTTCGGCTCGGTGAGTGCCTCAAACCCGCAGTGCATGGATGGGGGCACGGCGGGGCTGCCCGGGAGGTAGGTGTTTTTCAGGAGGACGGTGCACCAGGTGGCGCGGTCGCAGGCGGAAATGAGGGCCTTTCGCACGGCGGGATCGGAGAGAATGCGCCCCGGGGCGGTGTTGAACCGGGCAAGGGCGGTGCGGAGGGAGGCGATTTCGCTTATGGTGTAGCGGCTCCTGTCCTGAAAGAGGGGGCGCTGGCCCGCGTCGGCGCCGATGAGGATGTCTGCTTCTCCCGCCTGGAGGGCCATGGCGGCGGCTCCCGGGTCCGGGGCGGAGGCGACGGTGACGCGGCGGAAGGGGACGGGCGCCCGGTAGTGGGGATTGGCCGCCAGGGTGAGGAGGTCCGCGCTCCCTGATTCGACGGCGTAGGGGCCCGTGGCGATGGGGCCGTCCCGGCGGGGAATGCCCGGCGCTTCCGTGTCCATGATGAGGAAGAGGGGGTCTGCGAGGAGGCCCGGCAGGAGGGGTTCGGGGCGTTTCGTGCGGATGAAGAGGGTGTTGCCCTCGGTGTAGATGGTGTCCGGGTCAAAGAAGGCGCGGGCCCGAATGGTGGCGGTGAAGGTGCGCTCGAGGGAGGCGCGCACGCTCTCTGCCGTGAGGGGCCGGCCGTTGGAGAAATAGAGATTTTTTCGGATGGGAAAGGACCAGGTGAGGCGGTCGGCTGAGAGGGACCATTCTTCCGCCAGGCAGGGCTGGGGGGTCATGGCTTCGTCAAATTGGGTGAGGCATTCTCCCACGCCGCACCGCACGAGGGTCCAGGACACGTACCGGTCCGCCGGGTCGAGGGTGACGGGAAACTCCGGATGAATGAGGCGGAGCGTGTCCGCTTCCGGGCGGGGCGCGCATCCGGGAACCAGGAGCAGGGCCGCCGCAGCAGCGGCAAGGAGGGCTTTTTTCATGGGCGGAGTGGCTCCTTTCGGGTGAGGCGCGGGTCGATGGCGAGAAGGGCCAGGTCGGCGAGACTGCGCAGGAGGGTCTGCCACCCTGCGGCCCACACAGCGAGGCCCTGGAGGAGCTGAATGTCCCGGAAGTCCACCGCTGCCAGGGAGAGCTGCCCCAGGCCGGGCCAGCCGAAGACGGCCTCCACCACCGCCGCGCCGCCGAGAAGGCTTCCCGCGGAGAGGGCAAAGAGGGTGAGGAGGGAGGCGAGCGCATTGGGGAGCACGTCCCGGAAGAGGATGGACCGCTCCGTCATGCCCCGGGCCCGCGCGCCGGTGACGTAGTCCTTTGAGAGCTCCTCCAGCACGGCGGCCCGCACCTGCCGTATGTATCGGGATGACATGGCCGCCGCCAGCGTCACCGCGGGGAGGATGATGGACGCGCTTTCCCCGGGGCCGGAGAGGATGGGGAGGAGGCGGAGGGTGAAGCCGAACATATAGAGAAGGATGAGGCCCAGCCAGAAGGAGGGAATGGCCAGTCCGGCAAAGGTGAGGAAGCGGATGAGGAGGTCTGCCGTGCCGTTGGGGCGGTACGCGGCGGCGCAGCCGAGGGTGAGGGAGACTATGGCAGTAAGGACGAGGGAGAGCGCCGCCAGCGCCAGGGTGGCGGGAAAGCGGGAGAGAATGACCTCCGTTACCGGGCGCTGCATCAGGTAGGACCAGCCCAGGTCGCCCCGGGCAGCGGCGGCGAGCCACCGGCCGAACCGGATAAGGAGGGGGTCGTCCAGACCGAGGGCGGCGGTGACCTGGGCGATTTCCAGGGCGGAAACGGGGCGGTTCTCCCCGCCGGAGGCGATCTGTCGGGCCAGCTCGTCCGTGCCGATGGTCACCAGCAGGAACATGAGAAAGGCCGCGCCGACCATGGTGAAAAGCGCCTCTCCAAGACGCCGTATAACAGTGAGCATGGCTTCATTCCTTTTGTATAATCTGTCTTTCAATATACCATTTTACACCGAATTTGCGTCAGGAAGGGAGGCTGATGGCGGCGGGCAATAAAAAAACAGGCTGGCGCCTGTTTTGGGAAATTATGGTGATGGTTCGGATCATTCGCCGCAGGCTTCGCGGAGTTTTTCCAGGAAGAACCTCGTGTTGTCTGCCAGGTCCGGCCCCTGGGTCTGAAGGGCGCCCCCCACGAGGAAGATGGAATTCGTTCCATACACCTGGACCATGCGGGGGAAGAGCTCCCATTTCATGCCTCCCGAGGGGATGGGGAAGGCGGGCTTCACGTAGCGCATGGGGGCGGAAATGCCTGCCGCGATGAGGGCGCATTCGTCTTCGCTGTGAATGAACCGGCCGCCGAAGCTGGTGAAGATGATGCCGTCCGCCCCGGCGAGGCGCCCGATTTGGCCGTAGTAGCAGTACGGCGCGATGCCGCTCTCCTCGTGCTGCACGAGGGTGCCGGAGAAGCAGGGGTGGATGAAGATGGGAAGGTGGAAGTCCGGGTCGTCTGCCAGCGCCTTCACCATGCTCAAGCCCACCAGGGCGGGCGCGGCCATGATGCCATCGGCTCCCAGGTCCTGGGCGAGGAAGGCCCGCTCGAGGAAGCGGAGCCCGTCGCCGGAGCAGTTGGCCACATAGATGGAATGGCCGCCCGTTTTTTGATTGGCTTCGTGTACGGCGTCTCCCATGGTGCGCACCCGCTCGCTGAAGGGGGCCCACCGCTGGTCGTAGAGGCTGTGGTCATCCTTGATGATGGGACAGCCGCCCAGGGCGAGAGCGCCCGCCATGGAGGCAAGCTCGGCCGCACTTCTGCCGAGAGGCTTGACAGCGGACATGAGAATGGGGCCGCGGGGAACGCCGCAGAGGTCACGCAGTCCGCTCTGGCCGAACTTCGGTCCGCGGAAGGTGCTTTCCATCGCCTCCGGCAGGGAAAGTGACAGAAGCCGAACCCCCGGGAAGAGGCTCACATTGCCGTAGACCATGTTGAGAAATTCTGTAAAATCGCTTTCCACGGCTTCGGGGAGGTAGGAAATGACCGCGTAGTACGCGCCGGGGCCCGCTTTTTTGATGTCCTCCACGTGGCCCACCACCTGCTCGGCGATCCACGTGCCGTGGATGAGCTCGTCCGGGCATTCGACGGTCTGCTCGCTGGCGATGGAGACGGCTCTTTCTCTGGCGTCTTCAAAGGTATCGGCCTCTACCCGATAGGTGGCGGAAAAGCGCTCTTCTTCTCTCAGGTCATCCAGCAGCTCCTGGAAGAGATGGCTTCCGAAAAACTCTTTATTGTCCATAACAGCTCCTTTCCGGGCATCCGCACCGGATGCTCCGCATCGATATTTCATTCCTGTGTGAGGGGTAAAAAGCTTGACCAGCAAGACGCCGCATGGGGCGTCCTGTTATATAAAAGGATTGACCGGTCCCATTATATCGCAGTTCCCTGCTGGCGGAAAGCGGCGGCCCGGGAGAGGCGGCGGGCTTCGCGCTGATCGGAACGGCAGTGGGTATTCCTAAACAAAAAATAAATATTCTCCGGCATAGCATTTGATAAGTCAGCGGCGTGGTTTCTCCGGCTTCCATACAGAGGAGAATCGCGCAATTAAACAATACGTTTATATAAGGAACATATCATATAATCGTATAAATTTTTGCGTATTTCAGGAACATGGAGGATTTGCCGTGCAGGAACATATAAAAACGCCAACGCTGAAAGGGGGAAACAGCATTGGCGTTTTTAGGTCTGTCATCAGCGATGCCAGTCGCTGTGGTGGCCGCGGTAGTTATAATCATGGCCGCGGTCGTAGTGATGCACCGGCGCTGCCTGGGAATTGCCGGGGTGCCTGTTCCAGTGCGGGGCGGCAGCAGAGCTGTCGTTGACCGGCATGAGGGCCGCCGTCATGGCGATGGCCGCACAGATCAATACTTTTTTCATGGTACACCTCCTTTCGGAGAGGAATCACTGACGGATATCCGCCGGCGGATATAATACAGGTCACAGGCCACCCCTGCGCGGGGCGGGGAAGGAGGCCTTCCGGAAAGCCGCTCGGAGTTGCGGCGGAGCGGAATGGGGCCGTTCCCGGCGGCGGAGGCATTGTCTTCGCAGAGGACAGCCGCCGCTCAGCTGTTCATAAGGGTCGGTAGGTTCAAGCAATCCCCAGGACGGGGTCCCTTGTGTCAGCGTTACTTCCTGTGATGATGTCCTCTGCGGGGATGGTAATTTCCATCTTCATCGTACCAGCCGTCGTCGTACTGTTCGTCGTACTGAGTGCCGTCATACCAGCCGCGTTCCCCACGGTGCCGGCGATGGTCTCCCCGGTAGTGGTAACCCCGGCGATGGTCTCCCCGGTATGCCGGTTTCGGCGGCGGGACAGGGCGGCGGTCATCATCGCGAACCTCGCGGTCCGGACGGGCGGTGGCAGCGGCCTGGGGCTCAGGCCCTCTGTCCGGCCGGTTCCCGTCACGGAATCCTTCCGGCGGGGGAGCGGGGCGCCGGCCATGGTGCGGACCCGGTCTCGGGCCCGGCTGTACGCTGGCCTGTGCATCCGCGTCCGCGACCGGACGGGGGCCTCTGTGGAACGCCTCCGGCGGCGGGGGTGCGGGATGCCGGCCATGGCGGTACCGCCGCTCCGGCCCCGGCGCAGGGCCCCGCCCGGGACGTTCACTGGCGGGCTGGCGGGCATCTGGGCCTATCTCCGGACGGTCCTGGCGCATCTGTTCCGCCTTCCTCCGGTCCGCCCGGATCAGGCTGTCCATGTAGGACCGGGACGGGGGCGTGACGATGTCGCTTCCACCAGCGTTTGCCGGCGCTGGCGGGGATACTGGTTCAGCCGCAGATACGGCGCTGGCGCCAAAGAGGGTGATGGATGCGGCCAGAGCCGCCAGGAGGATCTGTTTTTTCATGATTGCCTCGCTTTCTTCCTGTATTCAGGATGCATCACACAAAAGAAACTATTATGGATTGGCCGCAGGAGGCGCAGGTGGCGCCTGCCGCGGGGAATCGTGTCGTTCACCAGGCGTCTCGCCCGGACCGCCCATGCGGGGCGGGGGTGCGGGGCGACGCATGTGGTGCTCCGCTCCCCTGCCGCTGTGCTCGCCCTCCTCGCTGGGCCGCTCGCTTCTTTCACGAGGGGCTTCTCTGGGCGGCCGCGGCGGACGCGGACGATCCGGAGCAAAGCGGCCGAGGTGGCGGTCAAACTGATCGGCCATGCGGGGATAATTTCGGCTGGCCCATCCTGCCATGGCGGTCACATCATTGACGAGGAAGGAAGCGATGCTTCCAAAGAGGAACAGGACGGAAAGAGCCATGCAGAGAATGATCTTTTTCATGGGGCCTCACTTTCTGCCGCAGGAAGCAGCAACATCGGCTGTACCGGAGGGGTGGGGGCCGAATCGTCCTCCTTTATGGGCTCTGCGGCGGATGGTCCGGCAGAGGTGCCTGAGGATGGGGGTGTCTGGCGGGTGCGGCGGCGCTTCCGGATTTCCATACCGGCGAAAATCAGCGCCAGTCCGGCGAACAGGCCCGTGCCTGCCAGGAAGAAGAGAGTGATGCCCGACAGGCCCGGCAGGGAGAACCATCCCAGCGCGCCTGACAGGAGGTAGACAAGGAAGAGGGTGGTGAGGATGATGAGGAAGCCTGACGCGTAGCAGGCGGAGAAGAGAATCTTCCAGAGGAGGCTTCCCGCCGTGTTCGCCGCGGCAGGCATGCGGGGACTGAGATCCTGCTGCCATGCCTTCTGTGCCTTGCCGAGGGTGGCGCCTGCGATGCGTCCCGCCTCTCCGGCGAGCCGTTCCGCCCGTTCGGCCATTTTTTCTGTCTCTCCGGCGGGCTTTTCTGATGCCGCTTCCGGTGCGGGGGCGCCCAGGGGATCCGCCCGTTCCTCGAGCATGTCCTCGTGAAGGTACATTTCATATATCTCCTTCGGGCTGCCCAGCTCCCGGCAGATTTCCTCTTCGGTGAGGCCGGCCTTCTTGCCTTCTGCGAAATGCGCCTCATAATCGGAAAGGATCTCTTCCAGTTCCGTGGGATCGACCTTGCGGAAATAGTATCGGAGAAGATCCATGAATTCAGTTTGGTTCATTCGTAGCGCCCCCTTCCTCCAGCAGTTTGTGCACAGCCTTTGTAAACTGCAGCCATTCCCGGACGGATTCTTCATATTCAGCCCGTCCGTTGTCGGTGATGCGGTAGTACTTTCTGGGTGGTCCATTGTGAGATTCAGCGAGATAGGTTTCGACGAGACCGTCCTTCTTAAATCGGCTGAGCAGTGGATAGATGGTGCCCTCGGACATTTCAATGTATCGGGAAATATCCGTGACCAGCTCGTATCCGTAATACTCTTTACGGCGGAGCATGGAAAGAACCACGATTTCCATGACTCCTTTTTTTAGCTGCACATTCATGGGATATCCTTTCTCTGTAATAGGGAGGGGTCCCTGCGGTTCGGAAAAGGGGATGTCCTTTCTTAGTTACAATATATCACACGGTACTTTGTAATGCAAGGTACCGTGCGATGCAAAATTAAAAAAATTTTTCAAAAAGTTTTGGAGAGGAATCGGGTCTTCAGTTCTTTGGCAAACCGGGGCCCCTTTTCTGTACAAGGCGGCCGCCGTTTCTGTAGAATAGGGGAAAAAGGAGGAATTACCATGAAGCCATACATGACAGCGGCGGCGCTGGCGGCGCTGGTGCTCGCCGGCGGAACCGGAGAGGCCGTCCAGCCCGGACTTGTGGACGCGCGGGCGGTGGAGGGACCTGCGCTCGCCGATGTGCCGGTGGAAGGCGCCGGGGCAGTGACGGGCACCTATCCCCGCTGGGAGGGGGGCACGGTGCTGCAGCGGGCGCGGGTGAACGATGCGGCGGCCGCGGAGGCGGCGCGCTTTGCTGAGCGGGTGGAGGAAATGAACCGCCGGGGAGAGACCACAGGGCGCCTGGACTGGCTCGCCGGAAGAACCGATGAAGGGCTGGTAAGCGTGGTGCTCCTCGAGTATGTGTACCACCGCGGCGCCGCCCACGGGATGACGGAAGCGGTGGGCATGACCTTTGATGAGCAGGGCTGCCTCTTCACCAGGGAGGACGCGCTGGCCCGGGCAGAGGTGACGGATGCCGACGGCATTATGGCGGCCATAGAAACGCAGGCCGCCCGTCGGGAGCTGCCCCTCTTTCCACAGGAATGGCGCGCGGACAAGGCGTGGCCGGAGGCCTTCTACGTGGGCCGGGACAATCGGCTGTACTTCATTTTCCAGCAGTACGAAATTGCCCCCTACGCCGCCGGGTGGATTGCCATCGATGCCGGTCCCTGGGAGGAACCCATGTAAAAAGCCTGTCCGGGAAAGGACAGGCAATGGGTTACAGGAAAAGAAGCCCTGCGGCGATGAGGGTGAGCAGGCTTCCCTCTACGCGGCTCATAATGAGGGAGAAATCAGGGATGCGCAGGATGCGGTCCCGGATTTTCCCCGCACAGAACGCCACGAGAGAAAAGCAGCAGAAGGCCTGCACGGAAAAGGTGGCGCCCAGCATGGCGAGCTGCGAGGAGGGCGGCCAGGGAGCCGACGTGTCGACAAACTGCGGAAGGAGTGCCAGAAAAAAGAGAAGCACCTTCGGATTGAGGGCATTCATGATGAGGCCGCGCCGGTAGAGAGAGCCTTTGCTGAATGCATCCTCCTCGCCGGGAAGGGCCAGCGCTTTTGGCTTCGCGCGGAACGCTCCCCAGGCGAGGTAGAGGATGTAGGCCGCGCCCGCATAGGTCAGGATGCGGAACGCGGTGGGCGACTCCTGAATGAAGGCGGCCACGCCGATGACCACAAGGGTCGTGTGAAAGACGGGACCGGTGGCCAGGCCGGCGGCGAGGGTGACGCCCTGCCGGGTGCCGGAGCGCAGGCTCCGCGCCAGAAGGTACATGATGTCCGGGCCGGGCATGAAGGTGAGAAGAATGGCGGTGGCGGTGAAGGAAAGCCAGTTGAACAGGTTCATTCCGCCGCCTGCCAGTTTTTGCACACATCGACCCAGCCCGCCGTGCCGGAGGCGGTTTCCAGCTCGGGAAGGGAGAGCCGCACCGCGCTGTGATCCGTCCCCGCCGCGGGATAGACGATGTCGAAGCGTTTCAGTGATACATCGAGCCATACCGCCACGCCCTCAGGGATGGCAAAGGGGCAGACGCCCCCGGGACGGTGGCCGAGATAGCGCTCGCATTCTGCGCCGGGAATCATTTTGGCCTTCATATGGAACGTTTCCTTGAATTTGTGGTTGTCCACCTTGGCGTCTCCGGCGGCCACGATGAGAATGGGGGTCTCCCCCAGAAGGAAGGACAGGGTTTTGGCGATGCGAGCCTCCTCGCATCCCACCGCCCTGGCTGCGTCGGCGACAGTGGCGGACGATTCGGGCAGGTCCATCACTCGATCCTCCAACCCGAGAGCGGCGAAATGGGCTTTGACGTTTTCAAAAGACATAGGCATCCTCCTTATATATAATGCATTCAGTATAGTCTCTCTCCATCGACGGTGCAAGGCGGGAAATATACAAATGACTCTGCCTGTGGTATGGTAAATATATATAGTGACAGAAAAGGAGGCCATTATGGACATCATTCATTCAGACAACGCGCCCGCCGCCATCGGGCCCTACTCCCAGGCGGTGCGGGCAGGAGGCTTCGTATTTTGCTCCGGCCAGCTCGGCATTGACCCTGCCACAGGAAAGCTCGCCGGCGATACGGTGGAGGCCCAGGCTGAGCAGGCGGCGAAAAATGTAAAAGCCGTCCTCGCTGCGGCAGGACTGGGGATAGAGCACGTGGTGAAAACCACCTGCTACCTCGTCGATATGGGCGACTTTGCCGCGTTCAACGGGGTTTACCAGAAGCATTTCATCAGCAAGCCTGCCCGGAGCTGCGTAGCCGCGGCGGCCCTCCCCGGGGGCGGACGCTGCGAAATTGAAGTCATTGCCGCCGCGGAGTAAGGAGGAACCATGACACTCACCGAATTGTCTCTCGCCTGCCGCACCTACCGGCGCTTTACCCAGGAGGAGGTGCCCCAGGAGCTCCTCGCCATGATGGTGGAAACCGCGCGCATCTCCAGCAGCGCCCTGAATAAGCAGCCCCTGCGTTACGCTGTGGTGCGGGCTCCCGAGCTGGTGGCAGCCATGCAGCCCCTCGTCCGCTGGGCAGCCATACTCCCCCGGGAGATCGGCACACCCAAGGAAGGAGAGCAGCCCACCGCCTTTGTCGTCATTTCCTCAGAAGGGCAGGACACACCGTACACCAACATTGACCTGGGTATCGCCGCGCGCACCATGACACTCACCGCCTGCGAGGGCGGCGTAGGCAGCTGCATCATCGCATCAGCGAACCTGAAGAACATTAAGGAGCTTCTCGAGCTTCCTGAGACCTGGAATCCCCGCCTCGTCATTGCATTGGGCTATCCGGACCACGCCAGCACCATCACCGACGTGCCTCCCAGCGGAGACCTCTCGTACTACGTGAACGAAGACAGAGACTACTTCGTACCCAAGCGCAGCCAGGACGAAATCACCGTATGGCGGTAAGCATGCGCCCCGCAAGGCAGAAATTTGGAAAAATCCGTTTTCCCTCTTGCCAGCGGGGCGTTTTTCTGCTATTATTACAGCGTTACATTCCTGAATAGCTCAGTTGGTAGAGCAATCGGCTGTTAACCGATCGGTCGTAGGTTCGAGTCCTACTTCAGGAGCCAGTGGCCTGTTCGTCAAGTGGTTAAGACACCGCCCTTTCACGGCGGGTTCGGGGGTTCGAATCCCCCACAGGTCACCATTTTTTTATGGGCGATTAGCTCAGCTGGGAGAGCGCCTGCCTTACAAGCAGGATGTCAGCAGTTCGAACCTGTTATCGCCCACCAGAAACAGTCTGCTTCGTAATGACGGACTGTTTTTTTTGCCCATTTTTCCGCTGGTTCGTTATCGGGGGGATTGTTTTCGGAGCGCTTCCATGCCGCCCATTTTGAAGCGGAGAAGGAGATCCTGAAGGAGGATGCGGCGGTGAAGAAAGCGGCGCCGCAGGCGCGCATCGTCGCCGTTCACATGGACACGGTGGCTCATGCCTGTCTGACGAGGCCGTCCCTGCGGCTTCTCCTCGATTCGGAGGGCGCACCGGACGTGCTCATGCCCGCTGATGGAGAGACGCTCGTTTTTGAAGATGCATAAAAAGCGCAGAGCTGCCCCGCGCCCGGAAAAAGGGTGCGGGGTATTTTCTTTGGGGCGATTTTTGCATGGGCGGAAAAAGCTGGCATGGCGTGCGGCAGAGGCTCTGCGCATCCGGCGGCGGGCGTCAGGAAGCCAGGCGGTCATGGAAATACGGGATGGCGGTTCTTTTTTCACCGTCCTGTGTTAATATATGTACAGGAAATTGTGGAGGTCATCCGCATGCTGAGAGGGAGGAGTGTTTCCTGTGGCTGGTATCAAACGGATATACGTACGGAAGAAGGAAGGATTTCGTCAGGAGGAGGAGCGGCTCGTGTCCGCTCTCTCCGAATTTTTGGGAGACCGTGTAAAAGAGGCGGCGGTGTACCACCGCTATGATGTGGAGGGGCTCACGGAGGCGGAGTATGCCCAGGCGTGCATCACCGTCTTTTCCGAGCCGCCCGTGGATGAGGCGTCGGAGGCGCTCCCTGCCGGGGACATGGTTCTGGCGGTGGAGTTTCTCCCCGGTCAGTATGACCAGCGGGCCGATTCGGCGGAGCAGTGTCTGGCCGTTCTCACCGGCAAGGACGATGTGCGGGTGCGCATCGCTCTGGTGTACGCCCTGCGCGGCGATTTCCAGCCCGGTGACCGGGAGGCGGTGCTGAAGTTCTTCGTCAATCCGGTGGAGTCGAGAGAGGCGTCGCTCGCGCCGGCGGATACGCTGGATCTGCCCTATGAGCCGCCGAAGGCGGTGCCTGTGGTGGAGGGCTTCCGCGCCATGGATGAGGCGGCCCTCACCGCGCTGATGAAGGACATGGGGCTGGCCATGAGTTATGGAGACCTGGCCTTCATTCAGGCCCATTACCGCGATGAAGAACAGCGGGACCCCACGGTGACGGAAATCCGCGTATTTGATACGTACTGGTCAGACCATTGCCGTCACACCACATTCGGCACGACCCTTTCCTCCGTTGAGGTGGAGGAAGGCCGCTACACCGCGCCCATCGCAGCGGCGCTCTCCGAGTACGAGGCGGCGCGGATCGAGCTCTACGGCGCGGATACGAAGCGCCCGGTGACGCTCATGGATATGGCCACGGCGGCGGTGAAGTACCTGCGGCGCCAGGGGAAGCTTGCGGAAATAGACGAGTCGGACGAGGTCAATGCCTGCACGATCCGGGTGAAGGCGGAGACGGAGAACGGGGAAGAGGACTGGCTCCTCCTCTTTAAGAATGAAACGCACAACCATCCCACGGAAATCGAGCCCTTCGGCGGGGCGGCCACCTGCCTGGGCGGATGCATTCGGGATCCGCTCTCCGGCCGGGCCTATGTGTACCAGGCCATGCGCGTCACCGGCGCGGGAGATCCCAGGACACCGCTGTCGGAGACGCTGGCGGGCAAGCTCCCACAGAAGTCGCTCACCGTCGGGGCGGCAAAGGGGTACAGCTCCTACGGCAACCAGATCGGGCTGGCCACAGGCGAGGTGGTGGAGTACTACCACGAAGGCTTTGTAGCCAAGCGCATGGAAATCGGCGCGGTGGTGGCGGCGGCGCCGGCGGAGAATGTGATCCGCCTTACGCCGGAACCGGGGGATGTGGTCATCCTCGTGGGGGGACGCACCGGCCGGGACGGCATGGGCGGCGCTACGGGCTCGTCGAAGGAGCTCAATACGGAATCCATCGAGACATGCGGCGCAGAGGTGCAGAAGGGCAATCCCATCACGGAGCGGAAGATTCAGTGCCTTTTCCGCCGGGGCGAGGCGACGCGGCTCATCAAGCGGAGCAATGACTTCGGCGCCGGCGGCGTGTCTGTCGCGGTGGGCGAGCTCACTGACGGCGTGGACATTTGCCTCGACCGGGTGCCGAAGAAGTATGAAGGGCTCGACGGGACGGAGCTGGCCATTTCCGAATCGCAGGAACGCATGGCCGTGGTTGTGGCGGCGAAGGACGCGGACGAATTCATCCGCTATGCGGCAGAGGAAAATCTGGAGGCCACAGTCA
Organism: uncultured Dialister sp.; assembly: GCA_964587685.1. Lineage (GTDB taxonomy): Bacteria > Bacillota > Negativicutes > Veillonellales > Dialisteraceae > UBA1822. The sequence goes on along the minus strand of CAZPLS010000020.1, from coordinate 7,540 downwards.
TCGCCACCGTGACGGATAAGGGGCGGCTCACCATGCGGTGGTGGGGCGATGTCATCGTGGATATCAGCCGGGCCTTCCTCAATACGAACGGCGTCATGGAAACGCGGCAGGCCCGCATCGCCGCGCCGGCGGAGACGGATCCCTTTGCGGCGCCGGCGGTGTCCTCGATAAAGAATGCCTGGATCTCCGCTATGGGCGAGCTCAATAATGCTTCCGCGCAGGGCCTTGGCGAACGGTTCGACGGCACCATCGGCGCGGGGACGGTGCTTATGCCCTACGGCGGGCTCCATCAGAAAACGCCGGCCGACGGCATGGCGGCCAAGCTGCCTGTGAGAAAGGGCGAGACCGATACGGCGAGCTTCATGACCCACGGCTATGATCCGGAGCTGGCTGTGTGGAGCCCCTTCCACGGCGCGGTCTATGCGGTGCTCCTCTCGTGCGCGCGCATGGCGGCTCTCGGAGCCAACTGGCGGAAGACCTACCTCACCCTGCAGGAATACTTTGAAAAGCTCACAGATTCTGCCAGCTGGGGCAAGCCCGCAGCGGCCCTCCTCGGGGCGTATGCCATGCAGCGCCGCCTGGGCCTGGGGGCTATCGGCGGGAAGGATTCCATGAGCGGCACCTTCAATGACCTTCACGTGCCGCCCACGCTGGTGTCCTTTGCGGTGGCGCCGGGGCGGGCCTCTGAGGCGGTGAGCCAGGACTGGAAGCAGGCCGGCAACGCCCTCGTCCTCTTCGACGTGCCTCGCGACGGGGCGGACATGCCCGATACGGACGTCTTTGCGGCGCACGGCGACTTCCTCTATGAGGAGGTTCGGAAGGGCCATATTGCTTCCATGAAGGCGGTGGGCCGGGGCGGCATCGCTGTGACGGCGGCGAAGATGGCCTTCGGGAGCGGCCTGGGCGCGGTATTTGGCGGGGAGGTATCCCCGGCAGACGCCTTCCGCCTTCGCTACGGCGCCATTCTGGCCGAAACCACGCCGGCCCTGGCGGCGGAGTACGCGAAGCGGGACCATGTGTCGGTCATCGCTGTCCTTGGCGGATCCGACATGGTTCTCGGCGGCGAGACGGTGCCGGTGGCTGATCTTCTCCGCGCGTCGGAGGCGGCGCTGGATCCGGTATTCCCCCTCCGCGCGGCGGATCTCCCCGGCGAGGTGCCGGCGCTCCCCGCCTGGAGCGGCGTACGGGCAGCCTATCCCGGCGCGGCCATCGCACGGCCCCGGGTCTTCATCCCTGTCATGCCCGGCACAAACTGCGAGGTGGACAGCGCCCGCGCCTTTGAACGGGCCGGCGCGGAGGCAGATGTATTCATCGTGAGAAACCGCGACCAGGCGGAGCTGAAGGCGTCTGTGGAGGAAATGGCGGCGCGCATCCGCCAGGCGCAGATCGTCATGTTCCCCGGCGGCTTCTCCGCGGGCGACGAGCCGGACGGGAGCGGCAAATTCATTGCGGCCCTCTTCCGGAATCCCCACCTCTCCGACGCATTGGGCGAGCTTTTGAACAACCGGGACGGCCTCGTTCTCGGCATCTGCAACGGCTTCCAGGCCCTCATTAAGCTGGGACTCGTGCCCTACGGCGAATTCAAGCCGCTCACGGCGGAGGCGCCCACGCTCACCTTCAATACCATCGGCCGCCATCTCTCCCGGTACGTCACGACCCGGGTGGCGTCGGTGAAGTCCCCCTGGCTCTCCCTCTGCCGGGAAGGGGAGCTCCACAGCGTGGCCATCAGCCACGGGGAAGGGCGGTTCATCGCCTCGGACGAGCAGATCCGCGCCTGGGCGGCCAATGGCCAGATCGCCACGCAGTACACCGATTTTGACGGCCATCCCACCTACGACAGCCGGTTCAATCCGAACGGCTCCGCCTGGGCCATCGAAGGCATCACCAGCCCGGACGGGCGTGTGCTCGGCAAGATGGGCCATAGCGAACGGTGCGGCGAAAACATCGCGAAGAATATTGACGGCAACAAGCACCAGCCGCTCTTTGAAGCGGGCGTTGCCTATTTCAGAGGATAAGAGACATGAAAACATTCGACTACATGACGCATGGGACCTGCTCCCGGGGCATTCACATTGAGCTCGACGGGAACACCATTCACAAGGTTTCCTTTATCGGCGGCTGCCCGGGCAATACGGAGGGGCTCAGCCGGCTCCTGACAGGAATGGATGCGGATGAAGTAATACGCCGCCTCCGGGGTACGCCCTGCCGGGGGAAGAGCACGTCCTGCCCCGATCAGCTGGCCCGGGCGCTGGCGGAAGCCAAATTACAGGCGTGAAAAGGATCCCGGCCGTAAGAATATATGCTGAAGGATAAAACAATCATCATCTGCGACCTGGACGGGACCATTCTCGACTCCCTCCGCGTGTGGGATTCGGTGGATACGGCCCTCGTGGAGGCTCTCGGCGGTGCGCCCGATGATGAGGCGGTGGGACGGCGCAGGGAGGCGCTCCTGCGGGAGCTCCGGGCGGAAAAGAATCCCTATCTCGCCTACTGCGGCGCCCTGGGACGCCTCTGCGGCTCGGCTATGCCGGCGGAGGAGATTCTCCATCTGCGGGATGAGATTTCCTGCCGCAAGCTCGCCAGTGAGGTGCAGTACCGGGAGGGGGCGCCGGAGGCGCTGCGGTACATGAAAGAGAAAGGATTTCTCCTGGGCATTGCCACCACCACCCGCCGGCGGAATATGGATATTTACATGGGAGAAAATGAAGGGATTCGTGCGGCCCTGCCGCTGGCATCCTGTATGACCTTCCTGTACACCCGGGAGGATGTGAGCGAAATCAAGCCGTCGCCCCAGGTGCACGAGCGCATCCTGGCGGACCTGGGGGTGAAGCCTTCCGACTGCCTTGTCATTGAGGACTCCCTCTCCGGCGTGATGGCCGCGCGGAATGCAGGCATTGCTGTGGCGGCCCTGGCGGAGCCCTATTCCGCCGCGGACTGGCCGGCCATTACGGAGATGGCAGACTGGCATTTCTCCGGCTGGCCCGCATTCCTCGCCGCTGCTCGGGGAGAGTTGGGCGATTAAGCCTCTGCCCGGCGGGAGCGCTTTTATTGGATGCGCAGTGGATGTGCATTGCCTGTACCATTAAAAAATCCGTGAGAACGAATCTCGCGGATTTTTTTGATGCCTTTTATTTTTTGTCCGGCAGCAGGGCGGCCAGTGCGTCGATATCCTCTTCCTGCGTGGCCCAGCTCACGGCAAAGCGCACCGCCACGCGGTCCGGCCCGCAGGGCTCCCACACTTCATATTGGGCGAAGCGGGCGATGCGGTCTGCTTCCTCGCGGGTGAGGATGACAAACTGCTGGTTGGTGGGCGAATCGATGAGGAGGGGATACCCCTTGGCGCGGAAGACCTCCTTCAGCTTCATGGCCATGGCGATGGCGTGGCGGCTGATGGAGAGGTAGAGGTCATCGGTGAAGAGGGTGTCAAACTGCACGGAGAGAAGGCGGCCCTTGGCGAGGAGCGCTCCGTGCTGCTTCATGTGGGTGAGAAAGTGGGGCGGTGCGCCGTGGGGGAAAACCGCGGCCTCGCCGCAGAGGGCGCCCACCTTGGTGCCGCCGATGTAGAAGACATCGCAGAGGGAGGCCAGCTCGGGGAGTGTCAAATCGCAGGCCGGAGAAGCCAGGCCGTAGCCGAGGCGCGCCCCGTCGATGTAAAGGGGGAGGCGCCATTTATGGGTGACCTGAGACAGGCGGGTCAGTTCCTCTTTGGTATAGAGCGTTCCGTATTCTGTGGGGTAAGAAATATAGATGAGCCCCGGGAACACCATGTGCTCGTGGTTGGGATCGGCAAAGAAGGCGGACAAGTACGCATCGAGCTCATCGGGATCCATTTTGCCCTCGTGGGCGGGGAGGGTGAGAACCTTGTGGCCGCTGTGCTCGATGGCCCCCGCCTCGTGCACCGCAATGTGTCCGGTGGCGCAGGCCACGGCGCCCTCCCAGGAATGAAGATACGCAGACAGGATGGTTTCGTTCGTCTGGGTGCCGCCGACAAGAAAAAACACGTCGCCGTCCGGACAGCCTGCGGCGGCGAGAATTTTCTCCCGCGCCGATTTGGCATAGTGGTCGCTCCCGTAGCCGGGAAGATGTTCCCGGTTCGTTTCCGCCAGGCGAGCCAGGATGGCTTCGTGGGCGCCCTCGCCGTAATCATTGACAAAGAAAAGCATAGGTTCCTCCTTGCTGATGTATTTCTCCTATTATAGCAAATCCGGCGGAAAGGGGATGCGCAATAAATGTAAATGAAAGTAAATTGTCATCGTTGACAAAGAATAAGAGTTGATATATTATGGCTAATGTAAACTTTTTATACGAAGTTAATAAACAATGGAGGTACCTATGATTCAGCAGGAAGCAGTGGGTATGGGACGGAGCCGCACGCGGGACATGGTGCTCTTTTCCATGTTTACCGCGCTCATTGCGCTGGGGGCGTTTATCCGTATTCCCGTTCCCATTTGTCCCTTGACGATGCAGCTCTTTTTCACTGCCCTGGCGGGGCTGATCCTTGGCGGGAAACGGGGCGCCGCCGCGGTGGGGGTGTATGTCCTCCTCGGACTCATCGGTGTGCCTGTCTTCACCCAGGGGGGCGGGCCGGAATACATCTTCCAGCCCACCTTTGGCTACCTCGTTGGATTCATTATCGGCACGGGGATCACCGGGTGGCTCCGGGAGCGGGCCGGCCGGATGCCAGGCTTCCGGTACCTCCTGGGGGCGTGTCTCGCCGGGCTCGTGGTGATTTACATTTTCGGCGTTCTCTACATTTACATCATCAGCAATTACTACCTGAACCTGCCCATCGGTCTCTGGCCGGTGGTGCTCCACGGCTGCCTCGTGTCCATTCCGGGGGACCTGGTCAAATGTGCCATGGCCGCGGAGGTGGCCCGGCGCTTTTACCGCTCCGGAGCCGCGGCGCGGTAATGTTGACTGTATCAATGGCATGAAAGAGGGGAATGGATGATGATTAACGGGCAAGCGGCCCGTGCGCCCGCGAAGGCGCGGGACATGGTACTTTTTTCCTTATTTACCGCCCTTATCGCGGTGGGTGCTTTTATCCGGGTGCCTGTGCCGGTGTGTCCCTTTACGCTGCAGTTTCTTTTTACCGCCCTGGCCGGTCTTATCCTCGGAGCGAATCGGGGAGCGGCGGCGGTGGCGGTCTATGTTCTGCTCGGCCTTATCGGCGTGCCTGTATTTACCCAGGGCGGCGGTCCGGGGTACATTTTTCAGCCTACCTTCGGCTACCTCATCGGCTTTATCGCCGGCACATGGCTCACGGGCAGAATTCGGGAAGGCGCCTCGGGTCTGCCGGGATTTCGCCGCCTTTTAATAGCAGGACTGGCCGGACTTCTCGTGGTGTACCTCTTTGGCATGATTTACGTGTACATCATCAACAATTTTTATCTTGGCACGCCCATCGGCATCTGGCCGGTGGTGCTGTATTGCTTTCTTCTCGCCGTTCCGGGGGATCTCTGCCTGTGCGTCCTGGCGGCGGAGCTGGCCCGGCGCTGTCTGCGCACGATCGTGAGTCATTGATAGAGAGCCTGCGGGCTCTTTTTGTGTATAGAGTTAACAGGAAAGAAGGAATGACTATGGGAAAGGGACTGTTTATCACCGGCACGGACACAGACATCGGCAAGACCTACGTGGCGGCGCTCCTCGTCAAAACTCTGCGGGACGCGGGGTATGACACAGGGTATTACAAGGCGGCGGTGAGCGGCGCAGACACGCCCGGGGAGAGCGACGCGGGCTTTGTGGGCCGCTTTGCCGGTCTTTCGGAGCCGGCGGAGGAGCTTCTGTCCTACCTGTACAAGACGGCTGTATCGCCCCACCTGGCGGCCCGCATGGAGGGACATCCCGTGGAGAAGGAGGTGGTGATGGCGGACTGGGCCCGCGCGGCAGGGCGCCACGCCTATGTGGCCGTAGAGGGGAGCGGGGGCATCTGCTGCCCCATTCGCCATGACGAGCAGGCGGTGTACTTCCTGGAGGACATCATCCGGTGGCTGGGCATCCCGTCTCTTATCGTGGCCAATGCGGGCCTGGGCACTATCAATCATGTGGTGCTGACGGCTTTTTACATGAAGAGGCGGGGGCTTCCTGTGAAGGGCGTTATCCTCAACCACTGGAAGGGCGGCGTCATGGAAGAGGACAATGTGAAAATGATTGAAGAAATGACGAAGCTTCCTGTGCTGGCGAAGGTGCGTGCCGGGGATGGTGTCATCGACGCGGATCCGGCGATGCTTGCGGCGCAGTTTGCGTGAAGGAGGACACTATGGAACCGATGGATTGGGAAGCGGAAGACCTGAAATACATATGGCATCCGGCGCAGCAGATGAAGGACGCGGAAGTGTTTCCGCCGGTGGTCATAGACCATGCAGACGGATTATATTTGTATGACACGAAGGGAAAGGCGTATCTGGACATCATCAGCTCATGGTGGTGCAACCTTCTGGGACATTGCCGGGAGGAAATCAATGAGGCGATAAAAGAACAGGTGGATACGCTGGAGCATGTTATTTTTACAAACTTTTCTCATAGGCCGGCCATCGAGCTCTGCCAGGAGCTGACGCCCCTTTTGCCGGAGGGGCTGTGCAAATACAGCTTTTGCGACAATGGGTCGGCCTCCGTGGAATGCGCGCTGAAAATGGCCTTTCAGTATCACTATCAGACAGGACATCCCGAGCGGCAGCGCTTCATGTGTCTCCCCGAATCGTATCACGGTGAAACCATCGGAGCGTTGTCTGTGGGCAGCATGGACCTGTATGCCAAAATTTACCAGCCCATGATGATGGAAAACATTCACTTCAGCGGACTGGACTGCTATCGCTGCCCCTATAACAAAACGCGGGACAATTGCTGCTGCGAATGCTTCGAAAACGCAGAGGAAGCCTTTGAGAAGTACGGCGACGTGACGGCGGCGGTCATCGTGGAGCCCATACTGCAGGGGGCGGCGGGTATGCGTATCTATCCAGCCGAATACCTGGTGAAGCTCCGGCGGCTCTGTGACCAATACGGGGTTCTCATGATAGATGATGAAATTGCTGCCGGATTCGGACGTACGGGCAAGCTCTTCGCCATTGAGCATGCCGGTATCAGCCCGGACATCCTCTGCACCTCCAAAGGACTGACCGGGGGGTACCTGCCCATGGCGATCACCATCACCACAGAAGCGATCTATCAGGCGTTCTATGATGAGTATGGCCGTCATAAAGCCTTTGTTCACAGTCACACCTACGCAGGAAATCCCATCGGCTGTGCCGCCGCACTGGCCGTACTGCGCATTCTTAAACGGGATCGCATTCTGGAGAAAGCGGCAGAGGTAGGCGAGTACCTCCATGAGGAATTGGAAAAGGCGCTGGGAAACCATCCCAACATGGGAGAAATCCGCCACATTGGCCTCATCAACGCCATGGAGCTGGTGGAGGATCGGGAAACGAAAAAGCCCTTTGATCCGGCACGGCGTATAGGATGGCATATTTTCCGCCGAGCCATGGCGCGGGGCCTCGTGCTGCGTCCCATGGGCAATGTGATGTATTTCAATCCGCCGCTCACC
>CAZPLS010000019.1:3127-21189 GCA_964587685.1 uncultured Dialister sp. | reverse complement strand
ACTTCTTTCAAAATGATGGTCTGTTCCCGGGAGGGACCCACGCTCACGATGCCGAGCGGCACGCCGATGAGGTCGGCTACCTGTTCGAGGTAGTACCGGCAGTTTTCCGGCAGTTCTCCGTAGTCGCGGATATCGCTGATGGGCGTCTTCCAGCCGGGGAAGGTGCGGTAGATGGGCTTCACTTTTTCCAGGAGGGCGAGGTCCGCCGGGTATTCTTCCAGTTCTTTTCCTTCGTATTCGTAGCCGATGCACACTTTGATTTCCTCCATGTCGTCGAGGATGTCGAGGCGGGTGATGGCCAGGTAGTCGAAGGTGTTGAGGAAGGCGGCGTAGCGCACGGCGCGTACGTCGAGCCAGCCTACGCGGCGGGGCCGTCCGGTGACGGTGCCGAATTCATGGGCGGTGCTGCGGATGTGGTCGCCGATTTCGTCGTGGAGCTCCGTGGGGAAGGGGCCTTCGCCCACGCGGGTGCTGTAGGCCTTCACCACGCCGAATATGTTCTGCATGAAGTGCGGGCCGATGCCGGCGCCCACGCACGCGCCGCCCGCGATGGGATGCGAGCTGGTCACGTAGGGGTAGGTGCCGTTGTCGCAGTCGAGCATGGCCGCCTGGGCGCCCTCGAAGAGGACGTTTTTGCCTTCGGCGACGAGCTTGTGCACGGTGTGATTGGTGTCCTTTACGTAGGGACGGAGGATCTCCGCGTAGCCGAGGTAGTCGGCGAGCATGGTTTCATAATCGAAGCCCTCTGCGCCGTAGAGCCGTTCGAGGAGCATGTTTTTCTGCTCCACGTTGTATTTCAGCTTTTCCGCGAAAACGTCCCTGTCCATGAGGTCGCAGATGCGGATGCCGATGCGGTTGACCTTGTCCGCATAGCACGGGCCGATGCCGTTTTTGGTGGTGCCGATTTTGCGGCTCCCCTTGCGCGCTTCCTCCGCTTCGTCGAGGCGGACGTGGTAGGGGAATACCACGTGGGCCCGGGTGGAGATCTGCAGGTTGGACACGTCGATGCCCTGCGCCTTCAGCTGCTCCATTTCGCCGATGAGGCTCTTCGGATCGATGACGACGCCCGTGCCGACGACGCACACCGTGCCGGGATACATGATGCCGCTGGGCATGAGGCGGAGCGGATAGGCTTTCCCGTCCACCACGACCGTATGGCCCGCGTTGTTGCCCCCCTGGGAGCGAACCACCACGTCGGCCTTTGCCGCCAGGCAGTCTACAATTTTTCCTTTCCCTTCGTCGCCCCACTGAGCGCCGATGACCATTGCTGTAGCCATTCCATTCTTCCTTCCGTTATTACCAATACGCAGGGGCTCCGCCCCTTTACGTATCGTATTATAGCACAGTTGGCGAAGCCGCCTCAGAGCCCGAAGCGGGCGAATATTTCATCCACATACGTCAGCATGGGCCGGTAGTCGAAGCAGGCCTTGATTTCCTCCGGGGTGAGGTACTTCCGCACGTCCTCGTCCTTGCAGAGGTTTTCGTAGAAATCCTCGCCCTCGAGCCAGCGCTTCATGGCGTTTCTCTGCACCCACCGGTAGGCCGTGTCGCGGTAGGCTCCCTTGTCGACGAGGGCCAGGAGCACCCGCGGGCTGTAGATGAGGCCGCCGGTCATATTGAGGTCGGCGAGCATTTTTTCCGGATAGACGAGGAGCTTGTCGATGAGCTTCGTCGTTTCGTTCAGGATGTAGTCGAGGGCCGTGGTGGCGTCGGGGAGGATGACCCGTTCCACGGAGGAGTGGGAAATGTCCCGTTCGTGCCAGAGGGGCACGTTTTCAAAGGCGGGCACCACGTAGCCCTGGATGAGCCGGGCCATGCCGCAGATGCGTTCGCTCCGCACGGGGTTTCTCTTGTGGGGCATGGCGGATGACCCCTTCTGCTTCGAGCTGAAGTATTCTTCCGCTTCCCGCACCTCTGTGCGCTGGAGATGGCGCACTTCGAGGGCGATCTGGGAGAGGGTGCCGGCGATGACGCCCAGGGTGGCGAGGTATTCCGCATGATGGTCCCGCTGGATGACCTGGGTGGCGATGTCTTCCCGGTGGAGGCCCATTTTTTTGCACACGTATTCTTCCACGTAGGGATCGATGTCGGCGTAGGTGCCCACCGCGCCGGAGAGCTTGCCCACGCGCATGTTTTCCGCGGCGTGCTTCATCCGGTCGATGTTCCGGAGGGTGGCGGCGTACCAGAGGAGAATCTTGAGGCCGAAGGTGGTGGGCTCGGCGTGCACGCCGTGGGTGCGGCCGATGCAGGGGGTGTACTTGAATTCCACGGCGCGGCGCTTTAAGACCTCTGCGAGCTTTTCCAGGTCGCCCAGAATGACGTCCGACGCCTGGGAGAGCTGCACGCACAGCCCCGTGTCCTTCACGTCCGAGGAGGTGAGCCCCATGTGGATGTACTTGGCTTCATCGCCCACGTATTCACCCACGCAGCTGAGGAAGGCGATGATGTCGTGGTTGATTTCCGCGTCGATTTCATGGATGCGGTCCACGTCGAAATCGGCCTTCGCCTTGATGACCTCCACCGCTTCCTTTGGAATGCGGCCCAGCTCGGCATTGGCCTCGCAGGCGGCGATTTCCACATCGAGCAGGGTCTGCCATTCATTTCTTTCGTTCCAGATTTTTTCCATTGCCGGACGGGTATATCTCGGTATCATTCTATATCCCCTTTCATCTTTCCTTCCCGGGCGCAGATGACGCGCCCTACCACGACCCCCGCTGCGGAGGCCTGCACCAGCCCTCTCGTAATGCCTGCCCCGTCGCCGATGGCAAAGAGATTCTCTATCTTTGTCTCCAGCTCGCCGGACAGGTCCATGCGGGATGAATAAAATTTGACCTCCACGCCGTAGAGGAGGGTGTGCCTCGAATTGGCCCCCGGCGCGATTTGATCCAGCGCCTCGAACATTTCCATGATGTCCTTGAGGAACCGGTAGGGCAGAACGAGGGATAAATCCCCCGGCGTGGCCGACGGCATGGTGGGCCGCACGAGGCCCCGGCGGATGCGCTCCGCCGTGGAGCGCCGCCCGTCTCGGAGGTCCCCCAGGCGCTGCACGATGGGGCCGCCGCCGAGCATGTTCGCCAGGGAGGCGATGTACTTGCCGTAGGCGATGGGCTCCCGGAAGGGCTCGGTGAACTGCTTGGACACGAGGATGGCGAAATTGGTGTTGCCGCTCCGCTTGTGGGCGTAGCTGTGTCCGTTCACGGTCTGGAGGCCGTCATTGTTTTCCGTCACCACGAAGCCGTAGGGGTTCATGCAGAAGGTGCGCACCCGGTCGTCAAAGCTGTCGCTGTAGTAAATGAGCTTCGACTCGTAGCAGATGGACGTGATGGGCTCGTACACCTCCGCGGGGGATTCCACCCGCACGCCGATGTCCACCGCGTTGGACTTCGTGCCGAGGTCCAGGCGGCGGGCCTCCTTCATGAGCCATTCCGCCCCCTCCCGGCCCGGGGCGGCCACGATGTACCGGGCGCGGAGGAGCTCTCCGTCCACGATGACGCCGACAGCGCGGCCCTCCTCCACCACGATGGCATCGGCGGAGGCGCCGCAGCGCACCTCTGTCTCCTGAGGGAGCGAATCGCGCATGTTGGCGAGGATTTCGCTGTTCACGTCCGTCCCGAGGTGGCGGATGCGGGCGGGGATGAAGGCGAGATCCGCCGCGGCGGCGCGCCGCTTCAGCTCGTGGAGGGCGTCGGCGTTCTCATCGCCGTAGACCTTCCGGTCTGCTCCGCCAAAGCGGCAGTACACCCCGTCCACGTAGGTGATGAGCCGGGCGAGCTCGCCCTTGTTCATGTAGTCGTCCAGGCTGCCTCCGTAATCGGTGGTGAGGGTGAGCTTCCCGTCGGAAAAGGCCCCCGCGCCGCCCCAGCCGGAAACGAGGTTCGTCCGCCGCGCCGCTGCCGGGGCCGTGCGGTCCCGGTTGAGCGCTGTCCTGTCCCGGATGTCCAGCCCCTTCTCGATGATGAGTACCGAGGCGCCCGTGCCGGCCAGCTCCAGGGCGGTGAAGATGCCCGCCGGTCCGGCGCCGATGATGATTACATCATATGTTTTGGCCAATGTGACTTCCTTTCCAGCAAAAAAATAAAGGCTCCCCAGTGGGGAGCGCTGAAGGCAAGTAAATATATTCCCTTCTAATCATACAAAACTACAGGGAGAGTGTCAATAAAAAGGGGACATTCCCTGCGAAAGGCCCGCCGCGGAAAGGAGCGCTTCCCGCTCGTCGGCGGAAAGGCGCGCCCCATGGGCCGCTTCCCGGGCGGCGTCCTTCATGGTGCGCATGTGGTGCCGCCCCATTTCCATGTACGATGGGATCTGCTCGTCCTTTCCTTCCCGGATGAGATGCGCCGCGGCGGGGATATTGGTGAGTATTTCCCGCAGCAGGAAGGTGCGTCCGCCCAAGCGGCAGAGCCGCTGCGCCGCGGCAAAGCGGAGGACGGAGGCGAGAATGGCCCGCACCTCCCGCTCCCTTCCTGCCGGAAAGGCGTGGACGATGCGCCCCACCGCTCCCACGGCGCTGTCATCGTGCATGGTGGCCAGCACGAGGCGCCCCGTTTCCGCCGCGGTGAGCGCCGCCGCCATCGTTTCCGCGTCGCGGAGCTCGCCGATGACGACCACGTCCGGATCCTCCCGGAGGGCCTCCCGCACGCCCGCAGAAAAGGTGGCTGTATCCGCCCCGACTTCCCGCTGATGGACGAGGGCGGTTCCTGAGGGAAAGAGGTACTCCGGCGGATCCTCGATGGTGATGATGTGGCAGGGCTTCCCGCAGAGGCGGAGCACCATCCGGGCAAGGGTGGTGCTCTTCCCTGACCCTGTGGGGCCCGTGACGAGGACGAGCCCCCTCCTGCAGGCGGTGACCGCCTCTATCCACGGTTCGTCCCCGTCGGGGGGCAGGTCGGAGAGCTGCGGGAGAATGCGGATGGCCGCCGCCTTCCGGCCCCCCGCGCGGTAGAGATGGAGGCGGCACCGCACGGAGCCGGCGGTGAAGGCGCAGTCGCACACGCCGCTCTGCCGCCACTGGCTCCGCTTCTCCTGGGGAATGTACGCCTCCAGGTCCGACAGGAGGCCCGTCCACTCTGCGGGCACAAGCACGCCCCCCGCGCGGACCATCGCCCCCGCCCCTTCGGTGAGATGAATGTCCGTCACGTCCCGGTGGGATGCTATCCACGATGCCAGGGCTTTCACAGCGTTTCTCCTCCTTCCGTTTCTCCCAGGTTCTCCTCTGTTTCCGCCGCGGCCTGGAGGGCGTCCGACGGCGCAATGAGACCCGCCCGGGCCGCGGCCCGCGCCGCCTCGCCGAGGGTGAGCTGCCCCGCCTCCTTCATGCACCGGCGAAGTACCTCCGGCGGATCCATGCGCCGGATGACCTCCCGCACGGCGGGGGTGACCTCGAGCATTTCAAAGACGCCCATCCGCCCATACTGTCCCGTGCCGCCGCAGCAGCTGCAGTCCCCGCCATCCCCTTCGCAGTGCGGGCAGAGGCGGCGCACGAGGCGCTGGGAGAGCACCAGGGACAAGGCCGCCGCCAGGAGGTAGGGCGGGATGCCCATGTCCGCCAGGCGGAGCGGCGCTTCGGGGGCATTCTTCGTGTGGAGGGACGAGAGGACGAGGTGCCCCGTGAGGGAGGCATGCACCGCCATCTCCGCCGTTTCCCGGTCGCGGATTTCCCCGATCATGAGGATGTCCGGGTCCTGCCGCACCAGCGCCCGCAGGCCCGATGCGAAGGTGAGTCCCGCCCGCTCATTCACGCTCACCTGGGTGATGCCCGCGATGCGGTACTCCACGGGATCCTCCACGGAAATGATATTCACCTCCGGCCGGTTGATGAGCTTCATCGCCGCGTAGAGGGTGGAGGTCTTCCCTGACCCGGTGGGCCCGGTGGTGAGGATGAGCCCGCTCTTCCGCCTAAGGCAGCGCAGGAACACCGCCTCCTGCTCGGGGCGCATGCCCAGGTCGTGGTTCTCGATGAAATCCACCTCCCCGGAAAGGACGCGCACCACGATGGTCTCCCCGTGGAGAGAGGGGAGCACGGAGAGGCGCAGATCGTAGTCCGCCCCGTCCTCGGTAAACACGGCGCTCCCGTCCTGGGGCAGGCGGGTCTCCGCCACGTTCATCCGCCCCATGACCTTGCACCGCACGGAAAGCTTCTCCGCCATGTGCCGCTGCAGGAAGAACCGCTCCCGGAGCAGCCCGTCCCGGCGGAACCGTACCCGCACGCCCTCTGGGCCCGGCTCGATATGGATGTCGCTCGCCCCCTCGCGGATGGCCTGCCGACAGATGGTATTCATCGCCGTTTCCGCCGACGCGGCGTGGATTTCTTCCATGGCGCCTCCTTTTTGCTTTGCTTGCAACGAATCAGGACGTTCCCTGTGTATAATAATAGTAAAAATTTGTCCGTTTCTCTATGGTCCGCCGCCGGCGGAGAAAGGAATGCCTGTGATTACCTGCGCCCGCGAACAAACGCCCCTTGGCGCGGTGCTCCTCGCCGCCGACGAGAAGGGCCTCTGCGGCCTCTGGTTCGAGGACGCCCGCCATGCCCCGGCCGTCCCGCCCGGCCCGATGGGTGACGCCCCCGCCATCTCCCTCGCCCGGCGCTGGCTCGCCCTGTATTTTGCAGGGGATATCCCTGCCGTCTCCGTGCCCATGCACCCGGTGGGCACGCCCTTCCAGCAAGCGGTGTGGCAGCGCCTCCTGTCCATTCCCTACGGGGAACGGGTGACCTACGGCGAACTGGCCGCAGCCCTGTCAGAGAGAGGCCGCGCCGCCTCTCCCCGTGCGGTGGGGGGCGCGGTGGGACGAAATCCTATCTCCCTCCTCATCCCCTGCCACCGCGTCGTCGGCGCACGCGGCCTTGTGGGCTACGCCGGCGGCCTGGAAAGAAAGGCCGCGCTCCTCCGCCTCGAGGCAAAACGAACGGGCGGTTTTAACCAATGATGCCAACGCGCTCTCTATGGTGCCGTTCTCATTCATTTATGAAAATAAATTTTAATTTTTTCTTCCCGATGGCTGTCATCGGGCTTTTTTTCTCTTTTCCATTCCTTTAGTATAAGAATTGATGATGTTTTTATAATAAATTTTCAGCATAAAGGAGTCAACCATGAAGAAAGAAAAGCTCATCCGCAGGAGGCGGCGGGGATTCACCCTCATCGAGCTCATGATCGTCGTGACCATCATCGGCATCCTCGCGGCGATGGCTGTGCCCAGCTTCATCGATGCCACCGATGAGGCCCGGGCGGCGCGCATCCAGGCGGATCTCTCCACCATCGGCGCAGCGGTGGAAATTCACTACGCCAAGAACGGAAGCTATCCCTCCTCCATCGACGACCTGGTGGCCGATTCGGACGGGCGAAACGGCTACCTCCGGGCGCGGCCCACGCCGCCTGTGGACGGGGGAGAATACAGCCTCAATTCGTCCACCGGCGAGGTGACCTACACCTTCAACGGCGTGACCTATTCGTCCTTCGGCACATCCACGGAGGATTGATCCATGGCAGGGAGAGCCTTCTTTTATACCGGCGGCGGGGTTCTTCTCGCTGCCGCCCTGGCGCTGTATTTGACAGGGACGCCTTTGGGGATCGGCCTCCTTTTTGCCGCCCTTCTCTTCCTCCCCGCCTGGGAGGACTGGCACACGGGGTATATTTCCGACCGCCACAGCCTCCTTCTGGCGGCGGGCGGGGCCGTGCACTGGCTCTGCTTCGGCACGATGACCGATCTGCTCGGCGCGGCCGGGGCGGCGGCTCTCTTCCTTCTTCTTTCCCGCTATGACGCTGCCGGCGCGGGGGATATATATCTCGCCGGCGCGGCGGCCCTGTGGCTCACCTGGCAGGAATGCATTCTCTTCCTATGGGGCGCCTTCGCCATAGGGGGGCTCATCGGCGCATGGCTTGTCCTGACAGGGAAAAAAGCGCTGTCGGACAGCCTCCCTTTCGCGCCCTGTCTCTGTCTTTCCGGAGGATGGTCCTATGCGTGCGGCAGCGAAGTCTGGGCGTGGCTCTTCCCGTAGGCCCGGCCTCCTCCTGCTGGAGGCCGTCCTTCTCGCCGCCGTGTTTGCCCTGGCAGCGGGCTTTCTCTTTCCCGTCCTCTCCGCCTGGTACGAGGAGCGTCGCCTGGATCTCACCGCCGCGGAGGTAAGCTCCATCATACGCTCCGTTCAGGCGGAGGCGCGGAGCGGGGAGAGCAGCTCCACGAGCACCCTGGAGTACAAGGACCTCGTTTTCACCATGAACGGAGGGCGCGTGCGGTACTACAGCCTGCGGGGCATCCGGCAGACCCAGCCGATTGGGTGGCTCTCCGAGGGCATCACCATGTCCCCCGTGACGGTGCAGCTCCGGTTCATGAAGAACAGCTTTGCCGGAAACAGCGACAATTACAGCTTCCGCCTCTACGGCCCATCCCGCACCTCCGCCCGGCAGGTCACCGTGGCCATGTACACGGGCCGCGTGCGGGTGGAATCAGTGCAGCTATAGGTACCCATCATGAAAGCACGGAAAGGACTCCTTCTCCTCTGGGTGGAAATCGCCGCCGCCCTTCTGCTTCTCCTCGCAGGGAGCGCGCTCTCCCTCATGGGGATGGCGGCGCGGGCTCTCTCACGCGGGCAGGAGGCGGCGGACATGACGCTCCTGGCGGAGGAGGCCATAGAAACAATGAAGTACAATGAACGCTTTGGCCGCACGCTCTCTCTTCCGTCTTCGGAGGAGCGAAACGGCCGAACCTACACCGTCACCGCCCTGCGGGAGCAAACCACCGCGGGGGGCCTCCCCTTTGCGGCGGCGTCCGTCACCGTCACCGCGCCGGGCGGGGAGACCCTCTCCCTTACCACCCTCCTCGGCCCGGTACGGGAGGCAGAGGAGGAAACGGAACCGGGCGATGAAACCATCCCAGCCGGGGACAACCCGCCGGAGGGCGCACCATGAAGCGGCGGGGATTCATGCTTCTCGACGGGGTCATCGCCCTCTTTCTCATGGCCCTTTTGTCCATGGCCGCCTTCCCCGCGGTGGGCGAGGCCGCACGGGCGGCGGCGGATCTGGAGCACCGCCTCCACCGGCAGGAGACGGCCCTTTTCGCCTGCGACTACATGACGGACAAAATCCGCCATTCCCGGCAGCGCACATCGGCCGGCGCCGTCACGTCCTCGTCCTGCCCGATAGCCGCCTACGACGGGAGCGGCACCCTCCGCACCTACACCCTCCTCGCCGAGACGGCCCAGTGGAAGATCCGCCTCTACACGGGGGTGAGCCAGCCTCTCACGGGCGGGGAGGAGCCCGTGCCGTACAACACCTACACCTATGACGGGAACCCCTTTTTCCAGGGCGAGGCGGAGGGGCTGGTGCGCCTTTCCTACGAAATCCGCCGGAGCGCCGACACGGACAGCTTTGCCGTAAAAACCGCCGTGCTGCCCCTCTATGATTTCTTCCTCGTGGGGGAGCCCTATGAATAGGCGGCGCGGATCCCTCGCCCTCGCTCTCCTCCTCGCCTTCTCCGGTCTGGCAGCGGCCGCGGCCATCCTCACCCGCACCGCCGCGGACAGCGCCCGGAACGCGGAGCGGTACCGCCAGGGCCTGGCCGCCCAGTATGCCGCGGAGAGCGGCGCCCTCTGGGGCCTCTCTTCCATCCGCACCGAGGGCCTTTCCGATGAGCGGAGCCTCACCTTTTCCATCTCCGCCGACACGGAGACCACGGTGCGCC
Source organism: uncultured Dialister sp. (assembly GCA_964587685.1). Lineage (GTDB taxonomy): Bacteria > Bacillota > Negativicutes > Veillonellales > Dialisteraceae > UBA1822. The sequence continues at coordinate 11,514 of CAZPLS010000019.1, read as the reverse complement.
TCGTCCGCACCGGCGGCGACGAAAGCGCCTGGACCGGCACGGTATACGCCCGGGGAGAAGAGAGGGGCGCGGGCCTTCTCCGATACACCGTACTCTCCATCGAGGTCACCGAGGGAGAGACGCGCACCGTCACCGTCAAGGAGGTGTCAAACGCACGATGGAACTGACCGCCCTTTTCCGCCAGCGCACCGCCCTCGTCATCCCCCGGCCGGGGGGCGCCTGCTTTGCCCTTCTTACGGACCGCGGCCCCACCCCCTTCCGCTTCCTTCCCTGCCCGGAGGAGGATCCCCGCACCCTGCTTCGCCTCGCCGCGGAGCAGGGCTTTTCTGCTGCCCGCCTTTCCCTGGCGGTGCTCTTTCCCTCCCTTCGTGTGGAAACACTCCGCTGCCCCGACATGAGTGAGGCCGACCTGGCGGAAACGATGCACTGGGAGCGGGACCGCCTCTTCCGCACCGACGCGGCGCTTGCCATGGACTGGACCGTTCTCTCCCACAGCCCGACCGGCTGGGACACGGCGGCGGCCGCCTGCCCTGAGGAGACACTCACCCGGTGGGCGGAAGGAGCCGAGCACGAGGGCGTCCGCCTCGCCTGGGCAGCGGCGCCGTTTCCTGCGGAGGGTGAATGCGTCCTCCTCCTGGGGCATACCTCCGCCCTGGCCCTTTCCCTCAGCAACGGCCGGCTGGAAAAACGCCGCCTTGCGCCAAAGGACATGCCGGCCTTTACCGAGGGACTTGCCGCGGCCTCCCTTTCCTGCCATCCCGTCCCGCTCTCGGACTGCACCGACGAAGACTGGGCCGCATGGAGCCCCCTCCTCCCGGCGCCTCTCTCTCTCGAGGACGCCCTGGCCGCCCACTTCACCCGCCTGGCGTCAAAGCCCCGGCTCAACCTGGCGCCGGCGGCCCACCGGGATCAGCCCTTCCTCCGCAGCCCGTTACTGAAGCTCCGGGCCGCGCAGTGCGCCTTCCTTCTCTCCGCTGCCGCCCTCCTCGCAGCGGGCGTCTCATGGTCCATGGCCGACGGGCGCCTTGCCGCCGAAGAAGGGCGCCACGCCGCTCTCGCTTCCCCCCGCCGCGCCATGGCAGAGGCCGCGCGGCTGCGGGGGGAAATCGAAGCCGCAGGGGCGGAGCGGCGCGCCTTTGTCGCTTCCGACCTCCACTGGGAGATGCGCCTCCTCACCCTCGCGGAGGCCCTCCCCGCTTCGGTAACCGTGACCGATATTTCCGCCGCAGGATCCCGCATCCGCCTGGCAGGCACCGCCAGCGAATCCGCCGCGGTGGCCGATTTCCAGAAGCGCCTTGCCGCCGCCTGGAACCTCCCCTGCCGCATTGATTCCCTCCGCACCGACGGCCGCCTCCATCACTACGTTCTCCTCGCCGCGCCGGCAGAAGGAGGCGCCCCATGATCCGCTCCCTCACGCGCCACCCTGCCCGCGCCCGGTGGTACGCCCTCGGCGCCGCTCTCCTCTTGGCTCTCGCTCTCCTCCTGGGCCGGGCCGCCCTCAAAGCCGACGAGCGCGCCCGGGCGCTTGCGGCTGAAAACGACGCGGCGGAAGCCTTTTTCCTCGCCCCGCCTCCGCTTCCGGTCCCGCCTCCCTCCTTTTCGCCCGACGAATTCTACGCCCTCCAGCGGGAGGTATCCCGGGCGGGCCTCTTTACGGAGGAAATCTCCCAGCTCCCTGCCGTTCCCACCGAAAAGGGAGAGATTTTGAAAATGAATCTTAAAGGAAGCGGAACATTTCTTCAGGTTCTTTCCCTGTTTGATATAATACATATGAAAAGTTACTGGGTGCGCGCGGACCTGGTGCGCCTTTCGCGAACGGGGCCTCTCCTTTCCTTCGAAATGGAGCTCAGCGCGTACCGAAGCAGAGGGACCTATGAAAAAGAGAAACATCGTACTGATCGGTCCGATGGGCACGGGGAAGAGCCGGGCGGCGAAAATACTCGCTGACGGCCTGGGCTGGCAGCTCGCTGACACGGACCGCATCATGGAGCGGATCACGGGAGAAAAAATCGCTGATTACTGGAGAAATGCCGGCCCCGAAGCCTTTGCGGAGCTGGAAATGGACATTATCAGCCACGTGCGCTTCTACCACGAGGCGGTCATCGCCATGGGGGGGAATTTCCCCATGACGGAGAAAAAATTCCGCCTCCTCTCCGAATACGGCCTGGTGGTGCTCCTCGTGGCCCGGCCGTTCCGCCTCGCCGAGCGGGTATCCAAGCGGGTGGGAAAGCGCCCCACCATGGACTACTCCAACGTGGACGGCTTCGTGCGGCGCATGCGCAACCAGTGGGAGGCGTGGAAGCCCCGGGCAGACGCGGTATTCAACACCACCAACCGCCAGCCCGCGCAGACCGCCCTCCTCATCGCGCGGTACATCGACCAGCACGGCATCACCTTCATTCAGCGCCACGAGCAATACAGGTACGAAAGGAAATCCAAATGAAACGGCTGGCCATGCTCACCAGCGGCGGCGATTCTCCCGGCATGAACGCCGCCATCCGGAGCATCATACGAAGCGCCGAGACCCGCGGTCTGGAGCCGTGGGGCATTTTTCGCGGCTACGAGGGGCTGCTGGAAGAGGACATGGTGCGCCTCACCTGGCGGGACGGGGGCGGCATCATCCACCATGGCGGGACGGTGCTGAAAACGGCCCGCTGCCCCGCCTTCCTGGAAAAAGAGGCGCAGGAGCGCGCCGCCGCCATTCTGCGGAAAAAGAATATGGACGCCCTCGTGGTCATCGGCGGGGACGGGTCCATGGCAGGGGCGGCCGCCCTTGAATCCCTGGGCATCCCCACCGCGGTCGTGCCCGCCACCATCGACAACGACATGGGCGGCACGGAGGAAACCATCGGCTATGACACAGCGGTGAATACCGTGCTGGACGCGGTGCGCCGCATCCGCGACACCGCCGCCTCCCACGGGCGGGCGGCCGTGGTGGAGGTGATGGGCCGCCACGCGGGGCACATCGCCCTGGCGGCGGGCCTGGCGGGGGGCGCGGAATTCACCCTCGTGCCGGAGATCCCCTTCAGCCGGAAGGAGCTGGCGGCGTGCCTTCTGGACATGCTCCGGGAAGGGCGGACGAACTGCATCATCATCTGCGCCGAAGGCGCCGCCGACGGGCGGGAGCTTTCCGACTGGCTCCGCCGCGCCACCGGCCTTGACATCTGCACCACCATCCTGGGATACATCCAGCGGGGCGGAGCGCCCACCGCCCGGGACACCCTTCTGGGCACGATCCTCGGCGCCGCCGCGGTGGAAGAGCTGGCCAGGGGAAGGCACGGCTTCCTCGCGGGGTGCCGGAACAGCCGCATGCACCTGGTGTCCTACGAGGACGCCTTCCGGGAGAAACGGGACTTTTACACCGCCGGCTACGACCTGGCCCAGCGCATCGGCGCGGGGCGCTCCATAGCGGCGGCGAAGGATTTGACAGAATAAAATCGCCCGCATATAGTAAGTACGTACGAACCATGCAGGAGTCTATCCTGCATTTCTTGCGGAGAGGAGGCGGAGAACCATGCTCAGAGCCTACAAGCACGACGAACGGCACGCATTGTGCGAAATTGAATTGGACCTGGCGGAAAAGGGCTCGTGGATCAACTGCTCCGCCCCCACCGAGGCCGAGCTCGTCCGCCTCATGGAACTCTCCGGCATCCCCGTGGACGTCCTGCAGACCGCCCTCGACCGGGAAGAACGGTCCCACGTGGAGCTCGAGGACGACTACATTTTCGTCGTCGTCAACACGCCCATTATCCTTGAACGGGACGCCTACGACGCCCTGCCGCTGGGCATCTTCATCACGAGAAATTTCTTCATCACCGTCTGCCTCGAGGAGAATGTGGTGCTCGCCAAATTCCTCTCCAACACGGCGGTGTCCTTCCACACCTACAAAAAGACGCGCTTCCTTTTCCAGATTCTCTCCACCGCGTCATCGTCCTTCCTGTACTTCCTGCAGCAAATCTACAAGCAGACCGACCTCATCGAGGACCAGGTGCGCAAATCCCTGCAGAACAAGGAGCTCTTCCGCATGCTGGAGCTGCAGAAATCTCTGACGTACTTCAACTTCGCCCTCCACGCCAATGAAAACATGATGGAGCGGCTCCTCCGCCTCCGGAACAGCTCCATGAACGGCCTTCTCAAAATGTACGAGGAAGACGAGGATCTCCTGGAGGACGTCATCATCGAAAACAAGCAGGCTCTCGAAATGGTGGAAATCTACACGAACATCCTCATGTCCATGATGGATGCCTTCTCGTCCATCATCTCGAACCGCCTTTCGCAGATCATGAAGTTCCTCACGTCCATGACCATCCTCCTCGCCGTACCCACGCTGGTGTACAGCCTCTGGGGGGTGAACGTGCCCGTCCCCATGTCGGACACGCCGATGGGATTCATGAACCTCATCCTTTTCGGCGTCCTCTTCACCGTGGTGGTGGCCTTCATCCTCTGGAAAAAGGACATGCTCTGAGCTCCATCCCCCCAAACGGCGGGGATTTTTTCTTTTTCCTGCCTTCCCGCGCCGTATCCGCCGCGCCCGTTCTGTGGTACAATGAATGTTTGTATGGGCCCGCGGGGTTGTTATGCTATAATTAAGATTGTAGTGCTGCACGGGAATTGAACTCATCGATGTCCCGTGCGAAAGGAAGAACCATGGCAGCATCAGAGCCAAAGGATGTGATGCTCCGCATCACCAGCACCCAGCTGAACGAGGAAGGCGAGAAGGAAACCATCGCCCTGGAAACGCCGGGACGAGCCGGCCTGCGGGGAAGCGTGCCCTTCCTCACCTACGAGGAAACGGAGCTCACCGGCATGAAGGGCACCCGGACGACCCTTTTCCTGCATCCGGACCACGTGGTGCTCGTCCGGACAGGAACGCACATGCAGCGCCAGGAATACCGCCCCGGCGAGGAGACCCACTCGGTGTGCGAAACGCCCCTGGGCAGTCTCTTTCTCACCGTCCGCACCGACGCGGTGGAAAACAGCGTATCCGGCGGCGCGGGACGCCTCCGCCTCGTCTTCACGGCGGAGCTCGCCGGGCTGTTAATAAACAGAAACGAAATTGTCATTGATGTATGGGAGGATAAGGGAATCCATGGAAGTCAGAGAGGAACTGCAGCAGATCATTGAAGCGGCCCGGGAGGCAGCATGCGCGGCGGGGGATCTCCCCGAAGGCAGCTACGCGCCGGTACAGCGCCTGGAAGTGCCGCCCCAGAAGGAATTCGGCGACTATTCCTCCAACGCGGCCATGCAGTGGGCCCGCACCGCCCGCCGGGCGCCCCGGCAGATCGCAGAAGCGCTCATCCGCCACATTGACTCCCCCCTGGTGGAACGCATGGAGGTGGCCGGCGCAGGATTTATCAATTTCTACCTCGCCAGAAGCGCCGTGTACAGCGAGCTCCGGCGCATCCTCACCGAAGGGGCGTCCTATGGGGACCTTCCCTTCCGGAAGGATGACACAGTGCTCGTGGAGTACGTCTCCGCCAACCCCACCGGGCCCCTCCACATCGGCCACGCCCGGGGCGCCGCCTACGGGGACGCCATGGTGCGCCTCTACCGGGCAGCGGGATACAACGTGTCCTCCGAATACTACATCAACGACGCGGGGAGCCAGATCCAGCACCTGGCGGAATCGGTGAACGCCCGCTACCTCCAGCTCCTCGGACAGGACGCGGAGGTGCCGGAGAACGGCTACCGCGGCGCGGATATCGTCGACACCGCCCGGGCCATTCTGGAGCGGGACGGGGACAAGTACCTGGCCCTCTCCGACGAGGAGCGCATCGCGGCCTTCCGCCCCATTGCGCTCGCGGAAAAGCTCGCCGCCCTGAAAAGGGACCTGGCCCGCTTCGGCGTCACCTTCGACCGGTGGTTCAGCGAAAAGACGCTCTACCCGGAGGCGGCGGAGGCGGCCCTTGCCGAGCTCCGCGAAAAGGGATACCTCTACGAAAAGGAAGGCGCCCTCTGGCTCCGCACCACGGAGGGTGGGGACGACAAGGACCGGGTGGTCATCCGCGCCAACGGAGAGCCCACCTACTTCTGCTCGGACATTGCCTACGCGAAGAATAAATTTGAACGGGGCTTTGCATCCCTCGTGGATATATGGGGCGCGGACCACCACGGCTACATCATCCGCCTGAAGACGGCCATCAAATTCCTGGGCTACGACCCGGATGCCTTCCGCGTGGACCTGCTCCAGATGGTGACCCTTCTCCGGAACGGCACCCCCGTACGCATGTCCAAGCGCACCGGCGAAGCCGTTACCTTGGCGGAGCTCATCGACGAGGTGGGTACCGACGCGGCGCGGTACTTCTTCACGAGCCGCACCTTAGACAGCCAGATGGAATTCGACATCGACCTGGCGAAGAAGGAATCGGCGGAAAATCCCGTGTACTACATCCAGTACGCCAACGCGCGCATTCACAGCGTGCTCGCCCAGGCCCGGGAGGCGAAATGCGTCTTTGCCGGACCGGAGGGGGCAGACTTCACCCTCCTTACGGGCGAGTCGGAACTCGACCTCATCAAAAAAATGGAAGCCTACCATGATCTCATCGCCACCGCCGCCAGAGAGCGGGCGCCCCACCGGGTGGCGCGCTACGCCTATGAGCTGGCCGGCCTGTTTCACCATTTCTACCGGGAATGCCGCTGCCTCACCGACAATCCCGATCTCACGCAGGCACGGCTCGGGCTCATCCTGGCCGTGCAGCACGTCCTCGTTCACGCATTGACCATTTTGGGTGTATCCGCACCGGAGCACATGTAAAGGAGGAGTCATGAGCAAGTACATTTTCGTCACGGGCGGCGTCGTTTCTTCTCTGGGCAAGGGCATCACCGCGGCCTCGCTGGGCCGTCTCCTGAAAAACCGCGGCTACAAGGTGACCATCCAGAAATTTGATCCCTACATCAATATCGATCCCGGCACAATGAGCCCCTACCAGCACGGGGAGGTCTTCGTCACCGATGACGGCGCGGAAACCGACCTCGACTTGGGGCACTACGAGCGCTTCATCGACGTCAATCTCTCCAAGGCCTCCAATGTGACCACCGGCAAAATTTACCAGTCCGTCATCAATAAGGAGCGGAAGGGAGAGTATCTCGGCTCCACCATCCAGGTCATCCCGCACATCACCAATGAAATCAAGGACCGGGTGCTCCGCGTGGGCCGCGAGGCGAACGCCGATATCGTCATCACCGAAATCGGCGGCACCGTAGGCGACATCGAATCCCAGCCTTTCCTCGAAGCCATCCGGCAGGTGAGAAAGGACCTCCCGAACCGCAACGACGTTCTCTACATCCACGTGACGCTCATCCCCTACATTTCCGCCGCGGGCGAGCTCAAGACAAAGCCCACCCAGCACAGCGTGAAGGAGCTGCGCAGCATCGGCATCCAGCCGGACATCATTGTGTGCCGCACCGAAAAGGAGATTTCCGACGACATGAAGCGGAAAATCGCCCTCTTCTGCGACGTGGATCCTGAGGCGGTCATCTCCAACATGACCTGCAGCACCATTTACGAGGTGCCCCTCCTCCTGCAGGAAGAAAAGCTGGATCACATCGTTCTTCAGAAGCTCGGTCTGGAGGATACGCCCTGCGACATGAACGAATGGAAGGATATGGTCAGCCGCATCCTCTCCGCGGAAAAGCAGGTGGACATCTCCCTGGTGGGCAAGTACGTGGAGCTCCACGACGCCTACCTCTCCGTGGCGGAGGCCCTCTCCCACGCGGGCTTTGCCTTCGGCACGAAGGTGCGCATCCGCTGGGTCAATTCGGAAGATCTCGAGGACCATCTGGACGCGCTCGATGACATCTTTGCCGGCACCAGCGGCATCATCGTTCCCGGCGGCTTCGGACCCCGGGGCATCGAAGGAAAAATCGCCGCCATCCGCTACGCCCGGGAGAAGGGCATCCCCTTCCTCGGCCTCTGCCTGGGCATGCAGTGCGCGGTCATTGAATTTGCCCGCCACGTGTGCGACATGACGGATGCAAACTCCAGCGAATTCGCCCCGGACTGCGTATACCCCGTAATCGACCTCATGCCCGACCAGGAGGACATCACCGACAAGGGCGGCACCATGCGCCTGGGCATCTATCCCTGCCGCCTGGCCGCAGGCACGAAGGCCCGCAGCCTCTACGGCGACGAGGAAATCGTCTATGAGCGGCACCGCCACAGATACGAGGTAAGCAACGCCCTCCGCCAGGCCCTCCAGGACCGCGGCCTCGTCATCGCCGGCACCAGCCCGGACGGCCGCCTCGTAGAGATGGTGGAGCTCACCGACCACCCCTTCTTCGTGGCCACCCAGGCCCATCCGGAATTCAAATCCCGCCCCACCCGGCCTCATCCGCTGTTCCGGGGCTTCGTGGAAGCGGCGATCCATCACAGCGAAAACCAGGAATAA
>CAZPLS010000019.1:0-3027 GCA_964587685.1 uncultured Dialister sp. | reverse complement strand
TTGACAGCATAGGCTGTCCACTGCTACAATGAGCGCAAGTTCATACGGCAGTCCGCTTGGGACAGATGCCTTTCCCGTATGGCTCGGGACAGACAGGGCGTCCGTGCAGAGGAAACAAGGCCACTCTTGCTCATATCGGTATGCCCCTCCCGAAATTGAAAGGCTATTCACGAAAGGAGCAAGAATATGAAGAAAATTCTCGCAATGGCAGCCGCCGCTGCTCTGGCTTGCGGCGTATCCGCTTCCGCAGCCAATCCGTTTTCTGATGTGTCCACCTCCGACTGGGCTTACCAGGCTGTATCGGATCTGTCCGATCAGGGTATCGTGGAAGGCTATCCGGACGGCACCTTCCGGGGGCAGACAAACATCACCCGCTATGAGATGGCGCAGATCGTGGCCCGCCTCATGGCTCAGGCAGACCAGTACAACGCGGAGCAGCGCGCCATGATCGACCAGCTGGCCGTTGAATACGCCGATGAGCTGGACAGCCTCGGCGTTCGCGTATCCAACCTGGAAAAGAAAGTAGGCAACATCTCCTGGACGGGCGATTCGCGCATGCGCTACAAATCCAATCCGGACGGCAGCGACAACTGGCAGGGCCGTATCCGCCTCACCATGAAGGGCCAGGTCAACGACAGCACCTACGTGGTGGGCCGTATGACCACCGGCAACGTGGATCTGAAGGGCTCCGGCGACGCTGATGTCTCCATGGATCGTCTGTACGTGCACCATGACTTCGGCGATCAGGTCGGCCTCACCCTCGGCCGGTACGAGCTGGACATGGGCCAGCAGGGCACATGGCTCTACGGCAACGCCTTTGACGGCGCGGAACTGCAGTTCGACTTCAGCGAGGACTACCTCCTGCGGGTGGGCTTCGGCCGCATGAGAGATGCCGATGATGAAAGCACCTCTGACTCTTTCCATGGCTTCAACAAAGCGGAAACCTTCTATGCCCAGGCGCGGGCGGACTTCCATTCCTTTAAGCTCGGCATCGACTACTACCGCACCCAGAATTTTGAAATCGAGGGTGAAAGATATTCCGACAATGTGTACGGCGTCAACCTCCTCGTTCCGGTCCAGGATTTCCGCATCTTCGGCGACTACTACCAGAACACCGATGCTTCCGGCGATCCGACCATCTGGGCCGTTGGCGTGGGCTACGGCGGCATGAATCTCCAGAAGCCGGGCTCCTTCGGCATTGATCTGGCGTACTACGACGTGGAAGAAGGCCTCTACCACAGCGGCATGAGCGGCCTGGACATCAACGGCGACATGTTCGAGCAGGACGGCAGCTTCTGGCTCGCTACGGCTGATGTGGTCCTCATGAAGAACCTCTACCTCCACGGCGAATATGCCTTTGCCTATGACCGTGATCACAGCTCTGACAGCGATTTCGACGATGCGTGGGAACTCGCTCTGATCTACAAGTTCTGATACAGACCCATCAGAATTCTGAATACCCTCCTTGCCAATATCGGCAGGGAGGGTATTTTTTGCTCTGTACAAAGGGGCGATTCGGGCGTATGCTGTAACTATTGTTTTTTGAAAGGAAGGATAGTTTGAAGGAACAAGTATCAGCCCTGCAGGGGCGCCGCGCCCGTTGGGGGAGCCGGTGGGGCTTCATCATCGCCTGCGTGGGATCGGCTGTGGGCATGGCCAATGTGTGGGCCTTCCCGTACCGCACCGCAGCGTACGGCGGCGCGTCCTACCTCATTCCCTACCTCATCTGCGTGTCCGTGCTGGCGTTGACCGGCGTGGCCGCGGAAATCGCCTTCGGCCGGTGGGGACGGAGCGGCCCCTATGCCACGTTCCGCCGGGCCCTCACGGAAAAGAATCGCCCCTTCCGGGGGGTGGGCCTCATTCCCGTCATCGGCTCCTTTGCCATGGCCACAGGATACGCCATCATCATGGCGTGGGTGCTCCGCTACCTCTGGGGGGCCGCCTCGGGGGAGATGTTTACCGCCCCGGACGTGGGGGCGTACTTTGGGGAGATCTGCGGCGATTTCGGAAGCCTTCCCTGGCACATGCTCACCCTCGTCATCGGGGCGGTCATGCTCGCCGCAGGGATTAAGAAGGGCATCGAGCGGGCGTGCAAAATTCTGATGCCCCTCTTCTACGTCCTCTTTATTTACATGGCTGTGCAGGTGGCCATGCTTCCCGGCGCCGCCGAAGGGTACCGGTACCTCTTCCTCCTCCCCGACGGGGATCTTCTCTTCGACCCGACCACGTGGATTTTCGCCCTCGGCCAGGCGTTCTTCTCCCTGTCGCTGGCGGGAAGCGGCACCATCGTTTATGGCTCCTATGTGGACCGGAAGGAAAACGTCCTTTTCTGCGCCGCAAACATCGCCATTTTCGACACCCTGGCGGCGCTTCTGGCGGCGGTGGTAGTCATCCCTGCGGTCTTTGCGTACCACCTGGATCCCACCGCGGGGCCGCCCCTCATGTTCATCACCCTGCCCATGATTTTCAGGGAAATGACCGGAGGAGCCCTCTTTGCGATGATTTTCTTCGCCGCCATGGTCTTTGCTGCCGCCACATCGCTGGTCAATCTTTTTGAAACGCCCATCGAAATGACGGAGCACCGCTTCGGTCTCTCCCGCCCCTGCGCGACAGGCCTGGTCCTTGCGCTGTCGGCGGCGTGCGGCGTCTTCCTGGAGAACGGGGACGTGATCGGCCAGTGGATGGACGCGGTGTCCATCTACGTCTGCCCGTTGGGCGCCTTCATTGCGGCCTTCCTCTTCTACTGGATCATGGGAACGGATTTTGCCAGAGCCGAACTCAGCGCAGGCGGCGCCCGCGTGCCCTCGTGGATGATTCCCCTCGGGAAGTACGCCTACTGCGGCATCGCCCTCCTCGTTCTCATCCTGGGCATCGCTTTGGGAGGCATTGGTTGAGATCTGAGAGCTTAGAGCTGAGAACTGAGAGGTCTCTAAACTAAGCTCCTGATACTTTGGTGCATTGGGACGTGGGCGCATGTTTGCCGCTAACCTTTTAATTACGCATTCCGCATTACGAATTACGAATTAC
>CAZPLS010000018.1:0-23991 GCA_964587685.1 uncultured Dialister sp. | reverse complement strand
GTGTAAACGATATGATGAATGTGAGCCATTTGACCACCGATTGATGCCGAATATTTAAACCGCTGTTATTTTTCCCTATAATGGTTTTAAACCATAAAGGGGGCGAGAAAAGGTGGTTATTACAGTGGATATGTACAAACAGATTCGCAGGATGCACCTCTTGGGGAAACTGAGCCGGGCACTGGCAAGAGCCGATTTGTTGATACTGGACGAACTGAGCTATTTAAGCTTCAACCGGCATCAGTCGGAGTTGCTGTTCAAGGTTATCTCGGAACGAAGCGAAAGGAGCAGCACCATATTGACCACAAACCTTCCTTTTTCCAGATGGACCGAATTATTCGAGAACCCCACGATGATAGCAGCGATGATAGATCGATTGACATTTCGCAGCCATGTGCTGGGCACGAATGGGGATTCGTACCGACTAAAAACGACTACACCCAAAAGGGATTAGCAGAGGAACCAGGATGTATGTGAGCAAAATGGCTCACTTTTTCACAGGCATTAGTGGTTTGAGATTTCGCCATCGACTGGTTTTCTTTTTATTTGACATTCACAAGGGGATGCTTTTCCGATAGAGATGTGTGTTGGAGTGAACAGGTCGCTTGGGAATTACGAATCTTATATAAATAATTGTGGAATAGTTACTGCTTTTTTTAGAGACAGGTGGGTATCTATTTGATACACTTACACATAAAAGTAATTTAATAAAAATTATAATATGGGCGGGGTTCCCCGGTATTTGAATATTCTGATGAAAGTGAGAATCATGAAGAGAAGTAATGATAAATTCCTGTTTTATGGGTTGGTTCTGTGGCTTTTGGCCATTTATCCAATTTCTGCTATGCTGCCCGGATGGGCGAGTTTTGAAAATGGGCCGATTGAAAATGCGCAGGCGGGAGTTCTTTTCCTTTTTTCCGGCATGTGCCTTCTTTTTTATTGCAATCAAAGTCTTCCTCACCGGAAGATGTGGCTTCCTTCTGCCGGCGTGTTTCTGATTCTGGCAGGGAGAGAATTATCTTGGGGGCGGGTATTCTTTACTACTGGCTATGATCCGGAGAGCGGGCCTATCGTCATTTCTGCATCAGACATGCCCTTTTATACAGAAATTCACGTGATGGTGGGGGTCTTTGCGGTATTGTGTCTGGTCGGACTTATTCGGTGGGTGCCGTGGAAACAAATTTTTAGGGACATTCCGGTTCCTTGGATGAAGCTGGTGATGCTCATTATTTGTGTGACATTGGTAACATTGGGTGACCATCACTCCATGTTTCATACCATAAGAGATCAGATGATTGAGGAACTGGCAGAGCTTCTCATGTATTTGCAGTTGGGAGAAATCGCCTGGTACTACAGACAACGGATTAAAGAGTGAATCATTTAGAAATATTAAAAAGCATAACAGCAGAATGTCGTTATTCTTGTGGGAGTAGCGATATTTTTTGTGCTAAAATTTGGATGGAGATATTTTAAAAGCAGATTGGTTAATTGTAGAGCGATAATTATTAAGAATGATGTGTTTAATTTGACATCCTGCATTGTAAAATGATATTAGAAGATGGATTGAAAGTATTGCTATACCAGCTCGCATAAAAGAAGGTATATTTGTGATAAAATATATAGAGAAGCCATGTTATAGTTTTAGCAGAAAGGGCGATACAAATGTTTGTAGCAAACCGTATGTCTAAAGATCCGATTACCATTACACCGGATACGGCTGTCACAAAGGCAGCGGCGTTGATGAAAGCGCATAAGATCAATCGTCTTCCTGTTCTGGAGGGAGAAAAGTTGGTAGGGCTTGTAAGTGATGGAGACATTTCCCGCGTCGCTCCGTCACCGGCAACCACTCTTGCGCAGTATGAAATTGGCTCGCTGCTGGACAGGCTGAAGGTAAAGGAAATCATGTCAAAGCGCGTGATTGCCATTAATGCGGATGCAACGATTGAGGAAGCAGCCTATCTCATGGAGAGGAATAACATCAGCGGGCTTCCTGTTGTGGATGATGCTGGCTCTGTGGTGGGGATTATCACTGGGCGAGACATTCTGCGCGCCTTTGTCAATATGATGGGCTTGACCGATGGAAAAACACGCATTGCCCTTCATGTGCATGACAGGCAGGGGGCGTTGGAGGATATTTCCGGCGTTCTCGCCAGAGACGGCGTCAATATAGACAGCTTGGTGACCTATAAGGAAAATGAAACGGAGTATGAGATTGTTATTCGTGGGGATTTTCCGGCTTTGCCAGTCAGCATTAAACATTTAGAGGAGCATGGGTACAAAGTGGTCCACACGGTGGAAATCAGATAATACTGTTTGGAGAAAGCGTCCGGAGCGGCGCTTTTTCTGACTGTTGATTTTCCCGAGAAGAATAACAAGGGGAGACCGTTTACTGGAAAGGCGGAGGAGTCCGGGCGTTTCTTCTTCGGAGGATAAACTTGCATGATGTATTATTGAAATTGATTAATTTTGATAGGAATTTTACATATCATAAGCATTAGTGATATAGTTATTAATACGGAATAGCTATTGTATTTAGAGGAGGAAGCTATGAAAATATTGAGTGCAGCAGCAATTGCAGCTGCACTGGTTCTGTTGTCGCCGTCAGTCATGGCCATGAATTCGGCAGAGCTGCTTGGCAATCCTGTAAGATATCGGGTGATTTTTGCGGATAAGAACCAGGCAGTGTATGCAGATATGGAATCCGTGACCGCTATGGAGAGCAGAGATTATCCTTCAAGTGTGGAAAATTTTACGTTGACCATGTATGCGGAACGGTATGCAAAAAAGCCGACTGCCATGGACTATCAGGAAGGAAACGTGGTTGACAGTATTCAACAGTATGATGCCACCGTTTACGGCAACAAAAGAAATGAAACCTATAGGATCAAGAAAGACCTGATTGCGGTGTATGACAAGGACGGAGCGCAAATTGGAGATGCGTCCTGGGGCGGTAAAAAAGTAAGCTTTGAGGCGGACGACATTTATTTCAGCCTATTTCGCGCGGTGCATGCAACTGAGACAGAATAAAGGAGTCTATCATGAAGAAAGTATATAGCATAGTGCTGGCTGGGTTGGCCCTTTTTCCGCTTTTTTCATCAGCAGCCATGGGTTCGGTGGAGCTGCTGGGAAATTCGGCAAAATATCGCGTGGTTTATGCCGGAGAGGACGAGGTTGTTTATGTGGATATGGATACACTCCAGGGGATGCAGACCATGGATTATCCCAACAGCATTGAAAACCTGAAATTCACTATGTATGTGGAATCGTACAGAGACAAAATTGGCGCTATAGATTTTGCAGAAAATAATTTGGTGGAAAAAATCCATGAATACGATGTGACGCTTCATGTAAATAAGAAGGATAATTCCATGACCATGGAAACGACCCTTTCTGAGGCGTATAGCGCAGATGGAGAGATCCTTTCCGCGGATGCATTGGGTGAAGAGGGATTGATTGCAAAAGATAAAGATCTGTACGCCAATCTGTATCGTCTGGTTCGTCTTCCCCAGAAAAACAGCTGATTCTTTGCAAGAAAATACAGAGTATGTAAACAGCAGCTCGTAAGAGTTGCTGTTTTGATGAGAAAAAGGGCCGATTGAATAAATGGGCATGATAAAATGATGTAAAATAAAAGGAAAACGACGGAACGGGCAGAACGTATTCAAATGTCAGGGTATTGATGGAATGAACGTTCATGGGCTAATATAGGGATATGAATTTCTTTGAAATCGGGAGAAACTGTATGGGAAAACAATATTACACGATTACTTATGGATGCCAGATGAATGAATCGGATACGGAGCGAATCAATGGGCAGCTGGAGGAATTGGGATATACAGAAGCTGCGGTTATGGATGAGGCGGACATTGTTATTTTAAATACCTGCAGCATTCGTCAGAATGCAGAGGAAAAGGTGTATGGAAAAATTGGCGAAATAAAACGGGTAAAGGAAAAAAATCCAGCACTTCTTGTGGGTATTATGGGATGTATGGCCCAAGAAAATAAGGGGCGGCTTATTTCCCGCATGCCCATTATTGATTTTGTCCTCGGGCCGTACCATATTCATGACTTGAAGGAGGTCGTTGAAGAGGCGCTGGAAGGGAAACGCCATACGGTAAAAACGGAAATGAATCCAGAGCGGGTAAAGGATTACAGTGAGCTCCATGCCGCGAGGAAGAATCATGTCTTTGCCTGGGTTCCCATCATGCAGGGGTGTAATAAATTTTGCACCTATTGTATTGTTCCCTACGTGCGAGGCCGACAGACGAGCCGGCTGGAATCAGATATTGTGCACGAAGTGGAGGAACTCGCTTCAGAAGGGTACAAAGAAATTACACTCCTGGGGCAGAATGTTAATTCCTACGGCCTCGATTTTCATAACGGCACCGATTTTGGGACATTGATTCGTGCGCTGGACCATGTGGATGGGATAGAGCGCATTCGCTACATGTCCTCTCATCCCCGGGATATGACTTTTGACATGGTGGATGCCATGGCGGATTCTCCCAAGGTGGCGAGGCAGATGCACCTGCCGGTACAGCATGGGTCCAATGAAATGCTTCGCCGAATGAATCGGGGGTATACCATAGAGCATTTTATGGAACTTCTGAATTATGTGAGGTTGCGCATGCCGGATATCACAGTGACAACCGATTTGATTACCGGATTCCCGGGAGAAACGGAAGAGATGCATCAGGCAACGCTTCACCTGCTCAGGGAAGCGCAGTTTGATTCGGCCTATACCTTCATATATTCTGCCCGTCAGGGGACGCCGGCGGCGCGCATGGAAGACCAGGTAGATGACAGGATCAAACATGCCCGCCTGCAGGAAGTGATGGATGTGCAGAATGAAATCAGTCTTGCCAGGAACAGCGCCATGGAGGGAAAGGAATACGACATTCTCATTGAGGGGCCGACGAAGCAGGACGGAGAACACTGGTACGGGCGCACATCGGGCAATAAGATGGTGATTTTTCCCAAAACAGAAAACGTGGTCATTGGCGACATGCGCCGTGTGTTGGTGGAACAGGGGCAGACCTGGGTTCTCAGAGGGAAATTGCTGTGAATACCGGAACAGAAAGGGTAAATCAGGATGGCTAAGACACCGCTCATGGATCAATATCGGGAAGTTAAGGAGAAGTATCCGGATGCCCTTCTTTTTTTCCGGCTCGGTGATTTTTATGAAATGTTTTTCGACGATGCGGTGACAGCCTCACGGGAACTGGAGCTGACACTCACCGGCCGAAATGCAGGAAATGATGAACGGGTGCCCATGTGCGGGGTGCCTTTTCATGCGGCGGAGACCTATATTTATCGGCTGATCCAAAAGGGCTATCGGGTGGCTATCTGCGAGCAGATGGAGGATCCGAAAAAGGCAAAGGGCCTTGTGAAGAGAGAAGTGATCAAGGTCATTACCCCGGGCACCATCCTTTTTGAGAATTCGCTGGCCAACAAATCCAACAATTACCTGGCTTACATTCTGGAATCCAAAAATGCGCTCAGTGTGGTCATGGCAGATATCTCTACCGGGGAATGCTGGTGGGGATCCTGGGATGCACGAAAAGAGACGGATGACTTCTTTGATATGCTGTCCGTGTATGCCCCGGCAGAAGCAGTATGTGCCGTGTCGGATGCATGGTATCTCCGACTGGAGCCGTATTGTGTCGCCCGGCTGGGGGGATGCCTCCTTACGCGGCGGGATCCGGCCGATGTGGCACAGAAGGCAGTGCCGGAGGAAGCAAAGTCAATTGATGATGAAGCAGTACGGCTGGCCTTTGCCGGCATGATGGCGTACCTGCAGGAGGTCATGAAGGAAGACGTGGCCATGATTCACATGGCAGCGCCCCTGCGGGAGGATAATACGCTGGTTCTGGCGGAGGAGTGCCTACGGAACCTGGAAATTACCAAAAATATGCGGGACGGCGGCCGGAAAGGGACGCTTCTCGAGGTGTTGGACTATACGAATACAGCCATGGGCGCGCGGCTGCTCAAACGTTGGCTCGAGCGGCCCCTCGTGGACGTGAATGCCATCGTGCTCCGGCAGGATGCAGTGGAAGAGCTGACGAAGCATGCTACAGAGCTGGAAAAGCTGGAGAAGCTCCTTGCTTCTGTTTTTGACTTCGAACGCATACTCGGGCGCATCGAGGCCAATACGACATCGCCGAAGGATCTGCTCGCACTCAAGGCAACGCTTTCCGTGGTGCCTGAAATTAAAAGTCTTCTCAACGGGATGTCTTCCCTCCTTTTGGGCCGGCTCAATAAGCAGATGGGGATTCACGGCGAGATTTATGACCTTCTTGACCATGCTATGGACGAAAACGGCACGGGAAATGTTCGGGATGGAAAGTACATCCGTTCCGGCTACAGCGCAGAGCTGGATGAGTTGCGCTCCCTTTCTGAAAACAGCCGAAAGTGGATCGCCGAATTGGAAGAAAAGGAAAAAGAAAAGACCGGCATCAAGATGAAAATCGGCTTTAATAATGTGTTCGGTTATTATTTTGAAATTTCTCATGCCAATAAAATTCCCATTCCGCCCTATTTTACAAGGAAGCAAACACTTACTAATGCAGAACGGTATATCACGCCGGAGCTGAAAGAATTTGAGGTGAAAGCGCTGTCTGCGAAGGAAAGGACCGAAGAACTGGAGCTTCGCTTGTACCAAGAGGTAAAAAATAAAATTCGTCCGGATATAGCGGATATGCAAAGAACGGCCCGCGCAGTGGCTGCCGCGGACTGTTTGGCAAGCCTGGCCCGGGCGGCGCTGAAAAATCGCTGCGTGCGGCCTGCCATGGCCAGAGACGGGCGCATTGTCATCAAGGACGGCCGGCATCCTATGGTGGAGCATGCCCTGAGACGGGATATGTTTGTGCCGAATGATACGCTCCTGAATCACGCTGATCAGGAGATTCTGATTATTACCGGGCCTAACATGGCGGGCAAATCGACCTACATGCGGCAGGTGGCTGTGCTCACCATTATGGCCCAGACCGGCGCCTTTATCCCCGCGAAGAGCGCATCCTTTACGCCGGTGGACCGCATATTTACAAGAGTGGGCGCCACAGATGACATTTCTACCGGACAGAGCACCTTTATGGTGGAAATGCAGGAGGTATCACAGATCCTTCGGTGCGCCACCAAAAACAGCCTGGTTCTCCTCGATGAAATTGGACGGGGAACGAGTACCTATGATGGAATGAGTATTGCCCGTGCCGTGGTGGAATATATAAACAGCCGGATTCACGCCTATACGCTGTTTGCAACCCATTACCATGAGCTGGCCGACATGGAGGCAGAACATCCTCATATCAAAAATTACACGGTCACAGTGAAGGAGCGGGGGAAAGATATTACCTTTCTGCGGCGCATTGTTCCCGGGTCGGCTGACCGGAGCTACGGAATTCACGTGGCCCGCCTTGCGGGGCTTCCGGATGTACTTTTGAAGAGAGCGGAAGAAATTTTAAAGAATCTGGAGGATAAGGAGGGGGGCGCGATTGCCGCGCCTGCGGTTCAGCTCGTGGATAACGGGGGCGGAGACCTCTTTTCCGCCCCCATCATTGAGGAACTGAGGAACCTGGATGTACTGAGTAAGACGCCCATTGAAGCCATGGAAATTTTATACAGACTCAGTCAGGAAGCAAAGGAGAGTCAGTAAATGCCTGTAATTCATGTACTGGATGCGGTGACGGCCAGTCAGATTGCGGCCGGGGAAGTAGTGGAGCGGCCGGTCAATGCGGTGAAGGAGCTCGTGGAAAATTCCATCGATGCAGGCGCCCGGGAAATTGAGGTGGAAATCGCCGATGGCGGGGTGGCCTACCTGCGCGTTACCGATGACGGATGCGGCATGGACCCTGAGGACGCTGTCCTGTCCATCGTTCGCCATGCCACCAGTAAGATTCGGACGGCGGACAATATTTTTCACATTTCCTCCCTAGGATTTCGCGGGGAAGCGCTGGCCAGCATTGCCTCCATTTCCCGCATGACCATTACGACCCGCACCGCGCAGGCGGAGGAAGGGACAGAAGTGCGGGTGGAGGGCGGAAAGAATACGGCTGTTGCGCCGGTGGGGGCGCCAGTGGGCACCACGGTGGAGGCGACGGATCTTTTCTATAACGTGCCGGCACGGAAAAAATTTTTGAAAACAGAACGCACGGAAAGCAGCCGCATCAGTCAAATGCTCGGCAAAATCGCTATGGCGCACCCGACCATTGCGTTTCGCCTCATTAATAACGGGCGGGTTGTGCTGGAAACGCCGGGAAACGGGCGGCTCATAGATGCCGTATCGGCTCTTTACGGAATTGACACGGCGGGAGAAATGCTTGAGGTAAAAGAGGAAACGGACGAGGTGCTTCTGGAAGGCATGATTTCCAAACCCTCTCTGCTCAAGAGCAGCCGGCAGCAGCAGACTATCATTGTGAACCAACGTGTTGTGGAAAACAGCACCATTGCGAAGGCGGTGGACAATGCGTATCATTCGCTTCTTCCCAAGAATGGGTTTCCCGTGTTTGTGCTTCATTTGACTGTGCCGCCAGAAGTTGTGGATGTCAATGTACATCCGCAAAAACGGGAAATTAAGTTCGAGAATGAGCAGGCCGTTTTCCGACTGGTTTATCATGCCGTGCTTGGAGCGCTCACCGCGCGGCACACGCCGGAGCAGGTGGCGGCCTCCATGATTCGGGCAGAGGAAAAAGCGGCCTTGCCGGACGAGGAAGCAAAGCACATTCAAATCGAGGCAGTTTCTGCCGCATCCGGCGAAATACGAAATGCCTCTTTCGATACAGGGCGCGAGGAGATGTCGATTCCCGGCGGAATGGCCGGCGCTTCTGCGGGGAAAGGGGACATGCATGTTCGTCGGGATGAGGACTATTCAAAACAGGTCGATAAGGGCAGGCTCTTTGCCAGCGAGTCGGTCTTTGCTTCTGCGGGGAAAGGGAGCGCTGCAGGGGACGAACAAGCCCTGTTTGATGTGGCGGTGAATAAGGATGCGCCGGTGATTCCTCTCGGACAAATTGCGGAATGCTTCATTGTGTGCCAGCATGGCCGGGATCTCTTTCTCATCGATCAGCATGCCGCCCATGAACGGGTGCGGTATGATCACCTAGCGGAGAGAGCGGAGGGTATACCCGTGCAGGAACTACTCATTCCGTATCTGATTCATGCAGAGCCCGCTGATGTGGAGCTGCTCCTCTCGCGGAAGGATGAGCTGGTTCGGCTGGGCATTGTCTTTGAGCAGGCCGGCCCGGATGTGATCCGCATCACCGGCGCACCGGAGGATTTATCAGAAAGCGACATGGAACGAATGATTCAGGATGTGCTCATCGCTTTCCATGAGAAGGACGTGCCCTCGCCGGAGACGCTGCGTCACCGCATGATGGCCTATGCTGCGTGCCGGGGAGCGATCAAGGCAGGGGACGTTCTCAATATCCGGCAGATGAAGGAGCTCATTCACGACCTGTTTCAAACCTCCCGTCCCTTTGTGTGTCCCCATGGGCGGCCGACCGTCGTGCGTTTTACGCCGGAAGAGCTGGGGCGGCTGTTTCATCGCACATGATTGCCGTTACGACCGTCCACAAAGCGCCGATACACATTGTGGAAACGGCCCGGAAGCGTGCCAAGGTACTTGGACTCCCTTATCTTTTAAGGGAAAATACCCTTGAATCCATGGAAACGAACGATATTCATGGGTTCCTCGTGTACGGGAAAAAGGGGCCGTCCCTGTGGGTGGGAGGGAGTACCCATGCCTTCCACACGGGGACAGCGAAGCTTCGTCTTCTCGGAATGAAGCGGGGAGATCCGGATAGGCTGTGTACGCTCCTTCCGGTAAACGTAAAGACCATTCTGGACTGCACCTTTGGAGAGGGAAAGGATTCCCTGGTGCTCTCCTGGTTTCTTGGGGATGCCGGGCGCGTTATAGCTGTTGAAAAAAGTGCAGCCCTCTGGGAGATCGGGCAATACGGATTGTCTCATTTTGAGGACGAGGATCTCGCTGTGACAGGGGCGCTTCGGCGGATTTCCCTCATTCATGGCGATTTTCGTCAGATTCTGCACGAAGCCGGCGAGAATGCGTGGGATGTAGTATACATGGACGCCATGTTTAGAAGGCCGGTCAAGGCGGAAACAAATAACCGGGACGCATTTCGCTATGGAGCCTGCCATGACCAGGTGGATATACCGGTGCTGCAGGCGGCGGTGCGCGCGGCAAGGTGTCGGGTCATTGTGAAGGAGCGGCCCTTTGCAGAAATTTTCCGGAGCGGTCTGTTTACGCACATTCAGTGCCGGCATGGCCAGACCACGGCGTATGGCGTCATTGATACAGAAAGGGAGAGGCTATGAAGGGGCGAATGGTTGCTGTGGTGGGGCCCACCGCATCGGGGAAAACCAAGCTGGCGGTGCAGCTGGCAAAACGCCTCGGGTCCTGTGTGATTTCCGGAGATGCCTTCCAGGTCTATCGGGGTATGGACATTGGCACGGCGAAGGTAACAGCGGAGGAAGCAGAGGGGGTGCCGCATTTCCTCATTGACTGTCTGGATCCCAGGGAGAGCTATACAGCGGCGAAGTTTTCGCAGCTGGCGGAAGAAATTATACAGAAAGAAAACAGGGCCGGACGCATTCCTATCGTCGCCGGCGGTACAGGTCTGTACATGCAAGGCCTTCTGGAGGGATATACCTTTTTACCCAAGGGAGAAGGGAAACACAGCCACTGGCACGATGTATGGGAAAAGGAGGGATCCGAGGCGCTGCGGGAGGCGCTTCTGGCAAGGGGAAAAACAGAAGCGGAGATTCCTGCGGATCCACAGAGGCGCGTCCGCCTTCTTGAGGTGCTGGAGCTGGGCGGCGGAACGCCGGAAAAGAGCCGAGACCTCGTTTATGAAGGACCGGTGGTGGGTCTTTCCATGGATCGGGCGGAGCTCTACAAGCGGATCAACGCGCGGGTGGATCATATGATCGCCGACGGCCTTGAGCAGGAGGTACGGCGACTTCTGACGGAAGGCGTTCCTGCTGATGCGCAGTCTATGAGCGGCATTGGCTACAGGGAAATGGCCGCTGCCATCCGCGGAGACTGCACGGTGGAAGAGGCGGCGGAGCTGATTAAGAAAAACACCCGCCATTTCGCCAAACGGCAGCTCACGTGGTACCGCCGTATGCCCTATATTCACTGGTTTGAAAGAAAACCCGGCGAAAATGAAAAAATGTGGTATCATAGCGTAGAAGATTACGTGATTTCACAGATTTGAGGAGAGTCGTATGGAAGGGAAAATGAATTTACAGGATACCTTTCTGAATGAGGCCAGAAAGGACAATGCAGAGGTAAGCATATACCTGATGAGTGGGGTGCAGCTCAAGGGGCGCGTCAAATCCTTTGACAGCTTTACCGTGCTCTTGGCGGGAGAAAATCGTTCCCAGCTGATTTACAAGCACGCCATTTCTACCATTCAGAGAATATAAGCCAAAGCATTTGATAGGAGGAGGATTCCTCCTTTTTGTATGCCCTTCCTGCAGTGACAGAAAAGACAGAAAAGACAGAAAAAAGGATATAATAGGAATAGAAAGATGAAGTCATAGAAAGGAGTGGAGGCGGATGAAAGTTGTGCTGATTAACGGCAGTCCCCATGTGCGGGGCTGCACGTATACGGCGTTGGCCGAGGCAGCCAAAGCACTGGAAGCCAATGGAATTGAAACGGAATGGATGCATGTGGGCGATTCTCCTGTGGCGGGCTGCATCGCCTGTAATCACTGCATGAAAACAGGAGAGTGCTTTGTCCATGACAAAGTGAACACGCTCCTTTCGGAACTACCAGAGATTGACGGATTTATCGTGGGCTCTCCCGTATACTATGCCGGTGCGTCCGGGCAGCTCATTGCATTCTTGGATCGCCTGTTTTATGCGGGAGGAGATCGCTTTGACGGAAAACTGGCCGCTGCGGTGGTCAGCTGCCGGCGGGGCGGCGCTACGGCGGCGTTCGAGCAGATCAATAAATTTTTTGCCATGAAAAACATGCCGGTGGTGACGTCGCAGTACTGGAATCAGGTGCATGGATTCACGCCCGATGATGTGCGGCAGGATTTGGAGGGGCTGCAGACCATGCGCACCCTTGGCAATAATATGGCCTGGCTATTGAAGTGCATTGCCGCGGGGCGCAAGGCGGGCATTGAAAAACCGGTGAGGGAACCGCTGGAAATAACAAATTTTATTCATTAATACTGAAAGCCGCAGAGAATGGTGTAGAACTCTGCGGCTTTCTTTTAAGATTTGGTGGCGATCATGTTGCGGAGACTGACGGCCTCTGCGATGTGTTCGGCAGAAATATTGGCGCTTCCCGCCAGATCAGCAATGGTGCGGGCCACCTTGATGATGCGGTCATAGCTTCGGGCGGAGAGTTGGAAGCTTTCGAAAACCTGCCTGAGAAGGGTGTGGCCTTCCGGATTCAGCGGGCAGGTCGCGTTCAGCTGGCGACGACCCATTTCTGCATTGGTGTGCAGATGCCATGGAGCCAGGCGATCAGCTTGAATCCGCCGCGCTTCTGCTACTCGGGCGGCAATGGCGGTGGAGGATTCCTCCTCGATCTGGGCGGTGAGTTCGCTGTACTTGGGGCGCTGCACAGAAACGTGCAGGTCTATCCGGTCCAGGAGAGGGCCGGATATTTTCCGTCGATAACGCTGGATTTCTCCATCCGTGCAGGTGCATTCATGGTCGGGATCCCCCAGATAGCCGCAGGGACAGGGATTCATGGCGGCAACGAGGATAAAATCCGCCGGATAGACAAAGGCCGCGTTTACCCGGGCAATGTGGACCGTGCGATCCTCCATGGGCTGGCGCAGGACTTCAAGCACAGAGCGGGGAAATTCAGGAAGCTCATCCAGGAAAAGAACGCCCCGATGTGCCAGAGTCACTTCGCCCGGCCGGGGAATAGTTCCACCACCAATGAGACCAGCCATGGAAATGGTGTGATGCGGACTTCGAAAGGGGCGTTCCCGGAGGATGTGCTCTGCCTTGAACAAGCCGGCTACACTGTAGATTTTGGTTACCTCGAGGGCTTCTTCATCGGTCATGGGCGGGAGAATGCCGGGGATGCGCCGGGCAAGCATGGTCTTTCCAGACCCGGGCGGTCCGGTCATAAGGACATTGTGTGCTCCCGCTGCGGCAATTTCCAGCGCCCGTTTCGCTATGCGCTGCCCCTGAACCTCAGAAAAGTCGGCGCAGTTTTCTGCGGCTGCAGTTTGTACCGTTTTTTCTGCAGGAACCAGGGGGATGCGGCCGAGAAGGCCTTCCGTCAGCTCGGCCAGTGTGCGCGGTCCGTATACTTCCGTCTGTCCGGCAAGGAGGGCTTCCTGCGCTGATTCCGGGGCCATGATGTACCGGGTAAACGCTTCTGCTTGTCCGGCGAGAACCATGGAAAGAATGCCCGGGACAGGGCGCAGCTCCCCTTTGAGAGATAGTTCGCCCACAAAGAGACACTTCTGGATGGCTTCCTCTGGAATTTGGCCGCTCGCCGCCAAGATGCCCATAGCGATGGGCAGATCCAGGCCGGAGCCCTCCTTCCGCAGGTCTGCCGGTGCGAGATTGACTGTGATTTTATATATAGGAAAGCGGTAGCCGGAATTCTTGATGGCAGAGCGGACGCGCTCTTTGGATTCCTTGACCGCCGTCGCAGGAAGGCCGACGATGTCGAAGCTTGGCACGTGGGAACTGATGTCTACTTCGACAGTAATAATGTGTCCGGACAGGCCGAAGGTGACGGCTCCAAAAGATTGGGCAAACATGGATCCTCCCAAAATTAGCGGAATGGGCAGGACAGGAGATGATCATTGACAAGTCCTGCCGCCTGCAAGTAGGAATAGGTAATGACTGGCCCCATGTAGCGGAATCCATAGCGCTTCAGCTCCCTGCTGAGCCGCTCTGAAAGAGGACTTCTGGCGGGCACGTCATCTATGGTCTGCGGCCGGTTATCTATGGGAAGGTCCGCTGTGTGGCTCCATAGAAAGGAGTCAAAGCAGCCGTATTCCTTTTGCACAGCCAGAAAGGCCCGGGCATTTTCACTTATGCACTCTATTTTCTTTTTGTGATGAATCATGCCGGGAAGCTGCATGAGCTCCTCTTCCTTTTCCGCACCGTAAGTGGCGCAGCGCTCCGGCAGGAGTTGGTCGCAATGGGTGCGGATCAGCGCCTCTTTATGGAGAATGAGAGACCAGGAAAGGCCGGCGGAAAAGACCTCCAGCATCAAAAGGGCGAAAAGCTCGTGGTCATCGTGCACCGGTTTGCACCAGCGGAAATCATGGTAGTTTTGGAGCAGGGGGTCATTATGGGGCCAGGGACAACGGGTAAGAGAGCTATTCATGCAAGTTCCTTTTTAGAATGCGTTGGGGATGTGGCGGATGCGGGGCGGAGAACCAGGCAAGGCAAGAATTTCTACCACATCAAATCGAAGGGGCCGATTTTCAATGCGGTTTTCCGCGCAGTATACCTCTGCACACCAGCGGATATGGCGCTGCTTGCTGGACGTGACCGCTTCTGCAGGAGTGCCCCAGCGGAGACTGTGTCTGGTCTTTACCTCCACAAAGACAAGTACGCGCCCATCGTCCATGACCAGGTCGATCTCGCCGTGAAGTCGTTTGAAATTGCGGGCGGTGCAGCGCATGCCTTTCTTTTCCAGGTATGTACGGGCGAGGCGTTCCCCCTCGCGGCCCAAATCAGTGCGCTTCATAAATTTTCCTTATTAAATGATAGCCTATCTAAGGCTATCATAACCTGCTGTATCTCGTTTAGCAAGAGCAGAGCGGCGATTTTGCTCTGGAGAGCGATCATGCGGCAGAATCCGTTTCCTCAGCCCGGAAGGAAGCGCTTTGGAAAAGCGGCAAAATGAGGCTGCGGGGCAGAGTCGATAATAAATTTCCTCAATGGGCAATCAGGGATTTTTTAGAGCATGAACGCACGGTATAGTTGCAAAGAGAGAGGGGTGAAAAAATCCTGCAAATTGGATGCAAAACGAACGCGTGAAAATAATCAGAAAGATGGAAAATGGTTCAAAAGCTAATGAGGTAATTGTGTTGGGATCTGCACGACGCCTCCTGTTTTTTATAAATTTCAGGCTGGGAATAAGGAATGGCCGGAGCGGGAAAACTGGCAGAGCAAAGGAAATGTTGGGATTAGCGGTAATTTGTGGAGGAAGGGAGATATTCCTTTTGGCAATTTTTCAATAAATAGTTGCAATTTTCACCCGCAGATTTGTACATTGTATAATAGCGACAGACTTGGCAGTGAAGACAGGAGGATTGGGAATGGACAGGTTTGCGGCGGTGCTTCCCGGTGTGCCGAAACTGGGAGCGAGGAAAATACGGAGGCTGCTGGAGTATTTTGAGACAGCGGAAAGGCTGTGGAAATGCGAGCCGGCGGAGCTTTCGGCGACGGGGGTGCTTTCGGAGACTTTGGCCAGAGAATTTTTGGAATATCGGAGGAAGACAGACCCGGCGGATATGGAAAGGATGCTTAGGAAGCAGGGGATTCATGTGACGACCTGGCGTGATGAGGAATATCCTCCTCTTTTGAAGGAAACTGCCAATCCGCCGGCGGTGCTTTTTTACCAGGGGTGTCCGCCTGTGTGGTTGAAGACTATCGCCATAGTGGGAGCCCGAAAAGCGACAGCCTACGGAATCAATGCGGCAAAAGCCATTGCGGAGGGGCTTTCGAAAGACGGGGTAACCATCGTTTCCGGCGGAGCCCGAGGCGTGGATACGGTATCGCACGAGGGGTGCCTCACCGGCGGGGCGCCTACCGTTGTTGTTCTGGCCTGCGGTCTTGACGTGACCTATCCTCCGGAAAACAGGAACCTCTTTCGCAAGGTGCTTGATGCAGGCGGAGCGATCCTTTCGGAATACAGCCCGGGGACGCCGCCGCTGGGGCAGCAGTTTCCCGCAAGGAACCGCATCATTGCGGGTATGAGCCGGGCGGTGGTTGTGACGGAAGCGGCAGAACGGAGCGGTTCCCTGATTACGGCGGATTTTGCGCTGGAAGAGGGGCGGGACGTGTTTGCTGTGCCGGGAAGCATCTGGTCATCTATGAGTCGTGGAACCAATCGCCTGATAAGGAGCGGCGCCATATGCTGCACCGGCGCGGCGGATATTCTCTCCGAGTATAGCTGGGGTGCGGAGGCATCGGCTCCTGCAGGGAAAAGAGGGCTTCGGCAGTTGACACTGGAAGAAGAAATGGTGTATGGTTTTTGCTGTATGGGAGAAACGGTGTCTTCAGAGTTCCTTCTGGAGAAGACCGGATTCCCTGTGGAGAAACTGACAATGCTCCTGCTTGCCCTTACCATGAAAGGCTGTATCACGGAAGAAGGTCCGGGGCTGTATGCGGCCAAAGGCGCAGGGGACGCCGTCTGATAGAAATGGGAGGCACTATGTCGATCAAAAGGACGATTACTATTGCAGACAGAAAGCGGAAAATCGTTCCGCCGCCGGAGGAGCCGGTGTTTCACCGCCGTCCCAATCCAAAGGGAAAGCACCTGGTGGTGGTGGAGTCTCCAGCAAAGGCGCGCACCATTGAACGGATTCTCGGCTCAGATTACAAGGTGATGGCTTCTATGGGTCATTTGCGTGATTTGCCGACGAGGACTCTCGGTGTGGATATTGACCATGGTTTTTTGCCTCAGTATGTTAACGCCACTGGGAGAGAAAGTATCATAAAGGATTTGCAAAAGGAAGCCAATCAGTGCCGGGACGTGCTTCTCGCAACGGACCCTGATCGGGAAGGAGAGGCCATTTCCTGGCACTTGTCAAAGCTCCTCGATGTAGATCCAAGAGACAATGTGCGTATTGCCTTTCATGAAATTACACCGCCGGCCATACGGGAAGCGATCGCACATCCAGGGCCCATTGACGGAAACCGCGTGGATGCGCAGCAGGCGCGGCGCGTTCTTGATCGGCTGGTAGGGTACAAGCTTTCTCCCTGGCTGTGGAGGCAGGTGTACCGCGGATTGTCTGCCGGGCGGGTGCAGTCTGTCGCGGTGCGTCTTATCTGTGAAAGAGAAGAAGAAATCAAAGCATTCCAGCCGGAGGAGTACTGGACCGTCGAAGGGAAGTACAAAACAGACAAAAAAGAAACCTTTAAGGCCAGGCTTGCGCAGATTGGTGGGGAAGAAGCCAAGCTTCACAGTAAGGAAGAAGTGGATGTGGTTCTTGCAGCTCTTCAAAAAAAGGACGCATTGATTACTTCCGTAACAAAGCAAAAGAAGCAGCGTCGGCCCAAGCCTCCGTTCACCACCTCCACCATGCAGCAGGAGGCGGTGAATCGACTCTCCTTTGCGTCCAAAAAGACAATGATGGTGGCGCAGACACTTTACGAGGGCGTAGAGGTGAAGGGCGTGGGCCACGTGGGGCTTATTACATATATGCGTACCGATTCGGTTCGCATTTCTGAGGAAATGCTGAAGCCCACCTTCGCCTATATTTCGGAGGTTTACGGGCCGGAATTCGTGCCGCCCAAGCCCAATGTATACGCTAGAACCAAGGAGTCGCAGGATGCGCACGAGGCCATTCGCCCCACGTCGCTCCGTTTCCCGCCGGAGGCGCTGGAAAGTTCTCTGTCCCGGGATCAGCTGCGACTGTACACACTCATCTGGAATCGCTACCTGGCGAGCCAGATGGCGCCGCAGGTGACGGAGAATACTGCGGCAGTCCTTCAGTGCGGCGATTATACCCTTCGCGCCACAGGCATGCACGTGTTGTTTGAGGGATTTACAGTGCTCCAGTCGGCGAAGGAGAAATCCAAGGAAGCTGAAAAGGAAAATACGCTTCCTGTGCTGCACAAGGGCAATGTGGTGAAAAATGTGTCCATAGACGGAGAGCAGCACTTTACCGCGCCGCCGCCGCGCTACACCGAGGCGAGCCTCATTCGGGCGCTGGAGGAAAAGGGCATAGGGCGCCCGTCCACCTATGCGCCCATCCTGGATACCATTCAGAAGCGGAAGTATGTGCAGAAGGAAAACAAGCAGTTTGTGCCCACCGACTTGGGATTTACTATTGTGGACCTTTTGAAAAAATACTTTGGCAGCATCATCAATGTGGATTTTACCGTGGACATGGAAACAGAGCTCGACAAGATTGCCGCAGGCAAAGTGAGCTATGGATCCGTGCTGAAGGATTTTTACAAAGTGTTCAGCGATGAGTTGAAGCATGCGGATGAAAAGGCATCGGAGGATCGGGAGAAAAACCAGGAAGTATCCGATGTGGTGTGCGAAAAGTGCGGCGCCCGCATGATTGTGAAAATAGGGCGCTATGGTAAGTATTTGGCCTGCCCGAATTATCCGAAGTGCAGCAACATCAAGCCTTACCATCAGGGAGAAGAGATGGAAGAGGTGTCTGATGTGGTGTGCGATAAATGCGGCACGGCCATGGTGTACCGCATGGGCCCCTTCGGACGCTACCTGGCCTGTCCGGAATGCAGAGCCACGAAGTCCATTGTGGTGAATACAGGGATCACCTGCCCGAAATGCGGGAAGGGAAGCCTTATTCGTCGCCGTTCCCGCCGAGGTCGGTATTTTTACGGATGCAGCGAGTATCCCAAATGCGATATGGCGCTCTGGGATGAGCCGGTGAATGAATTCTGTACGGAATGTGGCCACCTCATGGTAAAGAAGGTAGGCCGGGATAAGGAGGAGCATATCATCTGCTCCAATCCGGACTGCTCCACCAGACCGAAGCGTCGGGGACGGACCAAGAAGAGCGAGGAAGATAAGTAAAGGAGACTCCATGGAAGCAGTAATCATAGTCGGTGCCGGACTGGCGGGAAGCGAGGCAGCCTGGCAGCTGGCCCGGCAGCATATTCCCGTAAAGCTCATAGAAATGCGGCCGGCGGACATGACGCCGGCCCATCATACGGAATATTTTGGCGAGCTGGTATGCAGCAATTCCCTTCGGGCAGCGGCGCTCACCAACGCGGTGGGACTGCTGAAGGAGGAAATGCGCCGCCTTGGTTCTGTCATCATGGAATGCGCTGACAGGCACAGTGTTCCCGCCGGCGGCGCCCTGGCGGTGGATCGGATGAGCTATGCGGCGGCTGTGACGAATGCTGTAAAAAATCATCCACTCATTACTGTCCAAAGAGAACGGATTAATGCGATTCCCACGGAAGGCCTCGTTATTATCGCTACCGGGCCGCTCACAGATGGGCCTCTGGCTGAAGACATTCAGCGTTTCTGCGGTGGGGAAGGACTTCATTTCTATGACGCCGCTGCCCCGATTGTGACGAAGGAAAGCCTTGAACTGGACGTGGTGTACCGGGCATCGCGATATGGAAAGGGAGAG
Source organism: uncultured Dialister sp. (assembly GCA_964587685.1). Taxonomy (GTDB): domain Bacteria; phylum Bacillota; class Negativicutes; order Veillonellales; family Dialisteraceae; genus UBA1822. The sequence continues at coordinate 4,695 of CAZPLS010000018.1, read as the reverse complement.
GCGGATTACCTGAATTGCCCCATGAATGAAGAGGAGTACAAAGCATTTTATGAGGCCCTTAAGGAAGCGGAGATGGCGCCGGTTCATGGATTTGAAAATAAAAAGGTCTTTGAAGGGTGCATGCCTATTGAGGTAATGGCCCACCGCGGAGAGGATACGATGCGGTTTGGCCCCATGAAGCCTGTAGGTCTGCCCGACCCGCGCACGGGAAAAGAGCCCTACGCGGTGGTGCAGCTGCGGCAGGACAACGAGGAAGGCACACTTTACAACATGGTGGGATTTCAGACTCATCTCAAATGGGGCGAGCAAAAACGAGTCTTTGGCATGATTCCAGGCCTGAGGCATGCGGAATTTGTCCGGTACGGAGTGATGCACCGCAATACATACATGAATTCGCCTGCGCTGCTCACAGCGGTCATGGAATCGCGTACCCGGCCGGGGTTATTCTTTGCCGGGCAGATGACGGGAGTGGAAGGCTATGTGGAATCCGCCGCTTCTGGCATCGTTGCCGCCTATGGAGCTGCCGCCCGAATGGCAGGAAAGGAGCCTGTGCCCTTTCCTAGAGAAACCGCCATCGGCTCTCTCACGCATTACATTTCCCATTGGGAAGGAAAAAACTTCCAGCCCATGAATATCAATTTCGGCCTTATGCCCGCCCTTCCGATGCGGGTTCCCAAGAAGGAGAAAAATCTGAAACTGTCTGAGCGGGCTCTTGCCGCGCTGGATGCATTTCTGGCGGATCGGGAACCATTCTGATACAGAAGAACGCTTGACCTCACAAGAAAACGGAGCCAATCCATCAAAAATACACCGCTGTCGGTCTGGCATCGGTGTGTTTTGGGCTGCGGCAGAAGTTGTGCCGCGGCAGGGCAAAGGTCTGTCTTGGATGGTATAATGATAATAATTCTTTACATATTTTAGGAGGGGAATATGTTTACGGCGACAACCATATTGGCCGTTCAAAAAGATGGCTATACCGCAGTAGCTGGTGACGGACAGGTTACCATGGGAAATGCGGTTATCATGAAGAACACGGCGCGGAAGGTGCGCCGTCTTTACCATGGAAAGATCATTGCAGGCTTTGCAGGCTCCGTGGCGGATGCCTTTGCGCTCTTTGATAAATTTGAAGCGCGGCTGGAGAGCTGCAGCGGGAATCTGCTTCGGGCGGCGGTGGAATTTGCAAAGGAATGGCGACGAGACAAAGTGCTTCAGAAGCTGGAAGCCCTGCTCATTATTACCGATGGAAAGCACTTGTTTCTTGTCTCGGGAAGCGGGGAAGTGATTGAGCCGGATGATGGCATTTTGGCGATCGGAAGCGGCGGCAATTACGCCCTGGCGGCTGCACGGGCGCTGGCGGCCAATACGCAGCTCTCGGCCCGGGAAATCGCGGAAAAGTCCCTGCACGTAGCGGCGGATATCTGTGTATATACCAATCATCATGTCATTGTGGAGGAAATCTGATGAATCCGGAACTGACGCCGAAAAAAATTGTGGCATATCTTGATGAATACATCGTGGGACAGCAGGCGGCGAAGAAGGCGGTAGCCGTGGCCCTGCGGAACCGGTGGCGCACGGCCCAGCTTCCGCCGGAAACGGCAGGCGAAATTATGCCAAAGAACATTCTGCTTATCGGGCCTACAGGGGTAGGGAAAACGGAAATAGCCCGCCGCATGGCAGCGCTCACCGACGCCCCGTTTATTAAGGTGGAAGCGACGAAGTACACCGAGGTGGGCTATGTGGGCCGGGATGTAGAATCTATGGTACGGGATCTCACCGAGGAAGCGGTGCGCATGGAAAAGAAAAAGAGCGCGGCCCTTCACGGGAAAGATGCGGAGGAAGTGGCCATTCAGAAACTGGGAGAAATCATGTGGCCTACGAAAAAGGCAGAAACAAGAAATCCCATGGAAATCATTTTTGGGGAGAGAAAGACCCCGGAAAAGCAGGATAGCGACCCGGAGAAGGAGCAGCGCCGTGCCTGGTTCCTGGAGCGGCTCCGGAACGGCGAGCTGGACGGCCGCACTGTGGAAATTGAAGTGCGGGAGAAAAGCCGCTTGGCAGGTATGGGAGACAATGAAAATGTAAACCAGATTTCCCAGATGCTGTCTTCCATGATGCCGAAGCAAAAGAAAACGAAGAAGGTAACGGTCCGCATGGCTAAACGGCTTCTCGCGGAGGAAGCGGCCGACGACATGGTCGATATGGATCTGGTGGCGGACAGGGCGGTGCATCTCACCGAGGAACAGGGCATTATTTTTATTGACGAAATTGACAAGGTAGCCGGCAGGACTGGCGCGCAGGGTGGACCGGACGTATCCCGGGAAGGGGTGCAGCGGGATATCCTTCCCATCGTGGAAGGGGCGAATGTAAAAACAAAGTACGGCATGGTCAAGACGGATCACATCCTGTTTATCGCCGCTGGCGCCTTTCATGTATCCAAGCCAAGCGACTTGATTCCCGAGCTCCAGGGGCGGTTTCCTATTCGGGTGGAGCTGCAGAGCCTGGGACGGGAAGAATTTCGGCGCATTCTCACCGAGCCGCGACAGGCTCTGATTGGGCAGTATGCGGCCCTTCTCAGCGCGGAAGGGGTGTCTCTCCGCTTTACAGATGATGCACTGGACGCGGTGGCGGATATGGCGGACCGGGTAAACCGGGAGACCGAGGACATCGGGGCCCGGCGTCTTTATACCATTTTGGAGCGAGTGCTGGAGGACGTATCCTACGATGCTTCCGACCTGGAGAATAAAGAGGTTGTCATTGATGGTGCGTACGTAAGAGAGAAGCTGGGTCCTGTGACGGACAATATGGATGTGTCTCATTACATTTTGTAAAAGAGGAACATTGAGAAGCGGCTTCTTTTGTTAATGCATAATTTTCATCAGGTTGACGGAAAATGGGGGCCTGCATATAATAGAACCAATTAAAACGGTATCGAACGGGGTGTTTTCCCAGGAGGATTCTATGAAAAACGAAATTCTGGAATATTTCCGCAAGGCAGAAGGCGAATTCGTATCAGGAGAACAGATTTCCCGGGATCTTGGCGTCTCCCGCACGGCGGTATGGAAGCAAATCAACGTATTGAAAGAGAGAGGGTATGTGTTTGAATCCAGCACGCGCAAGGGATACCGTCTCATCTATGCGCCCAATCTCCTCACGCCTCTGGAAATTGAGAGCGTGCTCCGCACCAAAACTTTTGGGCGCCGCGTGGCTTATTTTGAAACCATTGCCTCCACCAATGAGGAAGCCAAGCGCATGGCACAGAAGGGAGCGGAGGAAGGCACACTGGTCATTGCAGAGGAACAGCTTTCCGGTCACGGCCGCCTCACGCGGGGGTTCTATTCTCCCTTTGCAAAGGGTATCTGGTTCTCTCTGATTCTTCGGCCGAAGTTTTTCCCCATGGAAGCGGCCAAGTGTACCCTCCTTGCAGCAGTGGGTGTATGCCGGGGCATCCGCAGCATGGGGTTGACCGACTGCGGGATCAAGTGGCCCAATGATATCCTCTGCCATGGGAAGAAGCTGGTGGGCATACTGACAGAAATGTCCGCCTCCATAGAAAAAATCGACTACATCATTATGGGCATCGGCATCAATACGGGAGCGAAGAAAGAGGAATTTCCCGAAGCCTTCCGGGAGACGGCCACCTCCTTTGCCAATGAAGGGGTAGACGTTTCGCGGAAAGAGCTCCTTGCGGCGATTCTTTTTGAGCTGGAGAAGGAATACAATCTGGCGCTGACCGAGGGGTTTGACCGGGTGCTGGAGGACTGGAAAACGCTTTCTATCACCATTGGACAGGAAGTGCGAGTCATCTTCGGCGAGGACAGCTTCATAGGAAAAGCGGTGGACATTGACCAGGACGGTTGTCTGCTCGTGGACACGGGCAAGGAGGTCACCCGGGTGATTGCCGGAGACGTATCCATTCGTCCCGCGGACAGTACTGCCGGACTTGGAAGGTAATCATAAAAACGCCATGCGCTGCGGTGCGTGGTTTTTTTGTGTCCTTTTTCCGGAAAACGCTTTATTTTTTAGGGTAATTTTCATAAATTCTTACAATAGAGACATTATGTGTCTGTGCGGATTGGGTGTGATATGACCATAGGAAAGAAACAATGGCATCGCGGCGGACGCTCTGGGACTGTCTGAGGATGCGGGAGCGGTAGTCAGCGCAGGAAGCGATGCCCTTACTCCGTCCGGCATGATGGAGGCCGTGGTCAATGAGGTTACCAACTGGGTAACTTTCACCACGCTGTACAAGCCGAGCGATGAGGACATCCGCGGGTACTGTGTAGTATAATATATATGGGGGTAAGGACCTCCAAAAGGGTTAATCAAAAAAAGGAGGGATGAACATGTGGGACGCCGCAGGTGTCGGGATCATATTGGGTTATGGGATGATGTGGTTATTGCTCCACCCGTGGCCGTATCTACCGATATTCATCGTATCGACGGTTCTTCTTAGGGTGTGCCCGGCCAAACCTATTGAACATATAGGACCAGATGGGGAGGTCAGTTATGAAGAGATGGACTCATCAGTCAAATGGGCACTCAGCATAATATTCGGTGCGTGCATGGTGGCGTTATATATCTGCACAATGCACCTTTATGAGGCATGGAACCGATGAGGGAAGTGATTGAAGAGCCGGGAGACCGGCTTTTTTAGTACAAAGAAGGAGGCGATACATTGGTAAAAATACCGTTACA
>CAZPLS010000017.1:0-25561 GCA_964587685.1 uncultured Dialister sp. | reverse complement strand
CCATGGAGAGACCTTTTACAGTGCATATTATCGATATAGTACATTCAGGAAGGAAATAGTGATTTCCGGATCAAACTGCCGCCCGGAGCAGCTAAAAAGCATTTGCGTGACTTCACTTTTGGTTTTCTGCCGAAAATCCGGTGCGGAATAAATGGTGCGGTCATAGTAATCTGCAATGGCCACGATACGCGCGCCCAAAGGAATATTTACGTTTTTCAGGTGTTTCGGATATCCGCTTCCATCCCACGCTTCATGGTGAAACCGAATGTAGGGAATGAGATCTTGACAGGCTGGCTCCGTCTCCAGCATATTGGCTCCCAGATCCGGGTGCTTTTTATATAACTGGAATTCTCTGGTGCTGAGGTTAGGATACCGGGTGAGCACACGGTTTGGAACAGCAGTAAGACCGATATCATGAAGTAGCCCGGCATAGTGGATTAATGCCACTTCATTGGCGGGAAGGCGCATGTAAAGTGCGGTAGCGCCGGCGAAATTGGCCACTCGTATGGAGTGCTCGTACAGGGCCTGAGACTTCAGCCGCATAAGATAGGCAAAATGCAGCGTAATATCTTCCAGTGTATCTCTTATGTTGTTGAACGCAGCGGGTGTTTGGAAAAGAGACGATGTATACATAAGCAGATCATCCTGAAATATCCTGCAAAAAAGAACGAAATGTAAAAAGGAAAACAAAAAAGAGCATGCAGTGTATCACAGCATTACGTGCCGGAGTGACGCTTCAGCCAGGCGGTCATATAAGAACATTCGGACAGAATTCCTTTGCTCTGACTCTGTGTATAGGCCATGACCGCAGCGGCCAGCTGGCTGGCAAGACCTCTTCCAGATAGCGCTTTTGGCACAACTGTATGGAGCACGGTGACGGAATGCTCCTCCTCTGTATATTCCAGCCAAGAAAGCCCCTCTGGGTTATCAATGATAAATTTATGATTTTGAATATCATGCTGAACCATAGCGATGCCTCCTTCGGTTCCTATTTTATAAAAATCGGATCCATTCGTCAAAATGGAGAGGCGCTGTATGCCAAATTCATATAGCAAAATACGTGTAAACGGCGGGAGAAGCAGGTAACAGAATAAGCAGGGACAGCACATAAAAAGAATCTCCTTGGGAGACTCTTTTTATGTCGTTACGGGCTGTCAGAGCGTCGGTCTGTCAGAAGACAGCGGATCCATCAAACAATTCTCCGCCAATATTGGGATTGGCGCCATACTGAATGGCCCATTCACATTTATACTTTAGTGCCTGCTCATGCAACTTTTGCATGACATCCTGGGTGCGGACGACTTTGGCAGGAACGCCTACCACGAGAGAGTTTGGTGGAATCTCTTGGTTGCCAAGGACAAGAGCGCCTGCGGCAACAATGGAACCCCGGCCGATTTTGGCTCCGGTGAGCACCGTGGCGTGCATGCCGATGAGTACATGGTCCTCAAGAATGCAGCCGTGGACGCAGGCACAGTGGCCAATGGTCACATAGTCGCCAATGATGCATGGATTATTGTCTGCTACATGAAGACAGCAAAGGTCCTGCACATTGGTGCACTTGCCGATAGAGATATAATTGACATCGCCTCTTGCGACGACGCCAGGCCAGAGGCTGGATTCCGGACCCACGCGGACATCGCCAAAGAGATGAACCCCGGGAGCGACGAAGGCGTTTTCATCAATTTGAGGAGAAACTCCTTTGAATTCCTGGGAATGCAGCGTGTACATAACAGACTCCTTTCTACTGGATGCAAAAGACCATTACTTCAGCAGACCGCCAGCAAGAGCAAGGCGCGATTCTGTTTCCGCAACAAGTTCATCAATGATTTCCTGTACCGGCTGAATTTTGGTCAGCCGATTTAGTGACATGCCCACAAGGACAAAACCATTTTCTGTATCGCCCTCTCTGCCGCCTTTCCAGTTGGTGCCGCGGGCCATTTCCATCAATTCTTCCGTCGGCGCACCGCTGTACTCTTTGGCGAGATAGCTTTCGCTCCACTTGTTTTTCAAGCCGCGCACGCTGTCATTGCGGGTGAAGCCGGTGACGGTGGAGTCCGTATCGGATGCTGCAATGATGGCCTGCTTTGCGTTCGGATGAAGGATACATTCGCTGGAGAGCAGGAAGCGGGAGCCCATCTGGACGCCGGAAGCACCCATGATGAGCGCGGCCGCAATGGCACGGCCGTCGACGATACCGCCCGCCGCAATAACGGGAATTTCAATTTCCGGAATTACATTTTCCATAAGGGCCATGAGGGTAAGCTTGCCGTCATGACCGCCTGCTTCCATCCCTTCAATGACCAGGGCGTCCGCACCCTTATCCTGTACACGGGCGGCCAGTTTTACATTGGGAACCACAGGAATACACTTGATGCCGTGCGCCTGCAGCGGTTCAAAAAAGGGAACAGGGTTGCCTGCCCCGAGGGTAACAAAGGGAACCTTTTCATCACACACGAGCTGTGCGATGTCATCCTTATTGGGGGACTGAAGCATAATGTTGACGCCAAAGGCTTTATTCGTGGTGTCTTTCACTTTGCGGATTTGGTGCCGTACTTCATCGATAGGAAGCCCGCCGGTGGCGATGACGCCAGTGGCACCGGCATGGCACATGGCGGAAACCAGGCCCGCATCTGACAGGTAGGCCATGGCACCCTGAATGATGGGGTAATCAATGCCAAGAAGTGAGGTCAGTTTTGTTTTCCACATGGGTATTCCTCCTGAAACTTAAAAATGAATAATAACTTCATTAGATAAATGACGCTATGTCCCATATGAAAATTATAGATTTTTTCCTTAAGGATGTAAAGTGAAAAGGAGATTTATACCATAAGTTCGTAATTTGCATTAAAGCAATAGACTGGAAGGGAAAACATCTTTGCTTGTGTGACGCTCCATTCTCGCCTGCGGATGGGAAGAATATACGCTTTTTTCGCATATAGGCAGTTTTATTGTAAGAAGGTAGGAATTATGATACACTGAAAAAGAAATAAAAATGAAAAGTTTTTTCTTCCTCGGCGGGACAAAAAACGTCCAACGGGATGGAGGTGATCAATTGGAAGAAGATTCTCTGCTCGCGATGCTTGTGCCGGAGATGATGGAGCAGGCTACTGAACGTTACCGGCTGATCAGGCAAATTGCGCTATCACAGCCCGTAGGGCGGCGTCTTCTTTCAGTGCAGACCAAAATTAAAGAGAGAAGTGTTCGCGGTCACGTGGAGGCACTGGAAAAAGCCGGTTTGGTGACGGTTCAGGCAAATGGCATTTGTCTGACGGAAAAAGGAGAAAGGATGCTTGCGCCGCTGGCGCGCTGCTTCCTGGATCGGCCGTCCTTTGCGGAAAGAGAAAGACAGCTCGCGGGAATCCTTTCCATGGAGAAGGTAATTCTTGTCCGGGGGGATATGGACCAAAATCCAGCAGTCAAACAGAATGTGGGGCAGGAAGCGGCCTTGGTTTTGTCCCAGCTGCTGAAAAGCGGTCAGATTCTGGCTGTTTCCGGTGGAACGACCATGGCGGCATTGGCCGCTGCCATGCCGAGACTTCTTCTGGATGTGACGGTAGTGCCGGCGCGGGGCGGATTTGGGGAGACCATTGAGTACCAGGCCAACACCGTGTCGGCTGTGCTGGCCGAAAAGAGCGGCGGATCCTACCGCATGCTGCACATTCCGGATGGATTTAGTGCAGAGCTTATTGACAGGATGCGAAAGGAATCCCAGGACCTGGTGGAGATTGAATCCCTCATGCACCGCGCAGATATTCTCGCCATTGGCATTGGGGAGGCCAATCGCATGGCTCAGAGACACCAGCTGGAATCGGGTCGAAAAAACCGGCTCATGGCTGCCGGTGCCTGCGGGGAAGCGCTGGGGCTGTACGCGGATATCCACGGCCGCATTTTATACCGGATGAATAACGTAGGCATAGCATTGGAAGAATTGAAGATGATTCCTCATGTCCTTATTGCTGCCGGCGGCGCTTCAAAGGGGGCAGCCATACTGGCCATGGCAAGGGCGGGCGTACGGGGGACACTGGTTACTGATGAAGGTGCATGCGGAACCATTTCCCGGCTGGTTGCCGAAGAAAAAAGAAATTGATTTTTCCCTGCCTTGTGCAGAGGGTTATACATAATTTGCAGGTTGTTTTGGGGAGGTTAGAAAAGTGGCAACAAAAATTGGCATTAACGGGTTTGGCAGAATCGGCCGTCTTGTATTTCGGGTGATGTTGGACAGAGATGAATTTGAAATTACGGCTATCAATAATCCCAGCGGGGCAGAGACCGCCGCTTACTTACTGAAGTATGATTCTGTCCATGGACGGCTGGACAAGAATGTGGAAATTGACGGTGATGATATCCTTGTGGATGGGCATCGTATCCATGTGTTTCATGACCGGGATCCGGAAAATCTTGCCTGGGAAGATTACGGTGTGCAAATAGTTATTGAATCAACAGGGAAACTGAAGGACCATGAAAGCGCAGGCAAGCATATCCATGGCACGGTGAAAAAAGTCATTATTACCGCGCCGGGCAAGGATGATGATGCCACGATTGTTATGGGCGTGAATGAAAAGGACTATGATCCAGAGAAGGACCATGTTCTGTCTAATGCGTCTTGCACGACAAATTGCCTTGCCCCGGTGGCAAAGGTCCTTAATGAGGCATTTCATATTCGTCGCGGCATGATGACAACCGTTCATTCCTACACCAATGACCAGGCAATTCTTGAAAAAGCACATAAAAAAGACCCCCGCCGGGGCAGAGCTGCCGCAGAAAATATGATTCCTACTTCTACCGGTGCGGCAAAGGCTATCGGAATTGTCATTCCGGAATTAAAGGGCAAATTGAATGGGCTGGCCATTCGCGTGCCTACCCCAGATGTCTCGCTGGTGGATCTGACCTGTGAGGTGGAGTGCGGTGTCACGAAGGAGGAAGTCAACGCAGTGCTCAAGGCGGCTGCCGAGGGTGAATTGAAGGGCATTCTGGCCTATACGGATGAACCGCTCGTATCTAGTGATTTCCTTGGAACCAGCGTGAGCAGCACGGTGGATGGAGACCTTACGATGGTGATTGATGATAATCTGGTGAAGGTGATTGCCTGGTATGATAATGAATGGGGATATTCCTGCCGGATTGCTGATTTGGCGGCGTATGTTGCATCGAAAGGGTTATAAAAATGAAACAAACCATTTACGATATTCCTCTCGAAGGCAAAACCGTGTATATGCGGGTGGACTACAATGTTCCCCATGATGCAGACGGAACCATTAAGGATGACCGTCGGATTCGTTCCACGGTGCCGAGCATACAATACCTGCTGGATCATGGCGCTGCGGTGGTTCTGGCCAGCCACATGGGGCGGCCGAAGGGAGAGGTAAAGCCGGAGCTGTCCCTTCGGAAGGCAGGGGAATGCCTTGCGGGTCTCCTTGGCCGGCCGGTGCAGTTTGCGCCGGACTGCATCGGTGCCGAAACGGACAAAATGAAAGCCGCTTTAAAGTCGGGGGATATATTGCTGCTGGAAAATTTGCGCTTTCACAAAGAGGAAGAAAAAAATGATCCCAAGTTTACTGAAGCGCTTGTTCGCGGATGTAGTGTAGCGGTAAATGATGCCTTTGGCGTTTCCCATCGGGTTCATGCGTCCGTGGTGGGGGTGGCTAAGCTTCTGCCCATGGTAGCGGGGCTCCTTTTGAAAAAGGAAATGGATTTTCTTGGCGGTGTGATAGATCGGCCGGAACGGCCCTTTGCTGCTATTATTGGCGGGGCAAAAATTGCGGATAAAATTCATGTTATCGCAAATTTGATGGAAAAGGCCGATGTTATTCTCATCGGTGGCGGTATGGCCAATACGTTTGTCGCGGCAGAGGGCTATGACATGGGCAAGTCTCTGCAGGACCGGGATCGCTTCGACCAAGCCCGGGGGCTTATGGAACGGGCCAAAAAGCTTGGTGCCAAAATGCTTCTGCCGGTGGATTTTACCGCAGGGGATGTTTTTTCAGCCGATGCGCAGGTGAAGGTGCTCACTGCAAAAGAATTTTCAGATCCCTGGATGGCGCTGGACATTGGTCCCAGAACAATTGAGCAGTATGTGGATGTGCTGAAACAGATGAAAACCATTGTCTGGAATGGGCCCATGGGTGTGTTTGAAATGAAGCCGTTTTCACGGGGAACCTTTGCCATTGCCCGGGCGCTGGCTGACCTGGACGCGACTACAGTGGTCGGTGGCGGAGAGTCGGCGGAGGTGGTAGATAAGTTGGGGATTGCCCATAAATTCTCCCATGTGTCCACTGGAGGCGGGGCGTCCCTGGAAATGCTGGAAGGCATGCTCCTGCCGGGCATTGCCGCTCTGGCGGACAAGGAGATGGTATGAGGGTTCCGATTATTGCAGGAAACTGGAAAATGAATGGCCTCGCCGGGGACGCGGAATCTCTCCTCAAAGAGATGGCCGGCATTCAGCACGGTGTGGCCGAGCTGATCGTGATTCCGCCGTTTACGGCACTGGAGCAGGCTCGGCGTGTTCTGAGCGGCACATGGATCCAGTGGGGAGCGCAGAATGTGTATCCCGCTGAATCGGGTGCCTATACAGGAGAAATTTCCCCGCTCATGCTGAAAGAGCTGGGATGCGGCTGGTGCCTGTGCGGCCATTCGGAGCGGCGCCGGATATTGGGAGAAACCGATGCATTTATCAGCCGAAAACTTCGGGCGCTTCTTGATGCGAAAATCAAGCCGATTCTCTGCGTAGGAGAAACCAGAGAGGAACGGCAAAATGGCCAGACGGCGTTGGTGGTGCAGCGAGAAGTGGAAGAGGGCCTTTCGGCGGTGACGGCTGAGGAAGCCTTACAGGTTGTGATAGCCTATGAGCCTGTATGGGCAATCGGAGCTGGGCAGGCTGCGACAGCTGAAGAGGCCGGAGAAGTGTGCGGATGGATTCGTGAATGCGTGAGCCGGCGCTTCGGAATCAAAGCAGCAGAGGCGATGCGCATCCTTTATGGGGGCAGTGTGGGAAAAGACAATATCATTCATTTCCTGCAGGTTCCTGATATCGATGGGGCGCTTATCGGCGGAGCCAGTCTGAGAGCCGATGAATTCCATGCGATTTACAATATGGTACAAGCTTGAAGAAAGGGTAAGAGAAATGGCAGCTATTTCTGATATTCATGCAAGAGAGATTCTTGATTCCAGAGGGAATCCTACCGTGGAAGTGGATATGGAGCTGGAGGATGGTTCTTTTGCAAGAGCGGCTGTGCCGTCAGGTGCCTCCACTGGTATGTATGAAGCGACCGAACTGCGGGATGGTGATATGGATCGCTATAATGGCAAGGGTGTGCTCCAGGCGGTGGAACATGTCAACACGGAAATTGCCGATGCGGTCATTGGGATGGAAGCCTCTGACCAGAGGAATTTGGATCACCTTCTTATAAATTTGGATGGGATGGAAAACAAGAGCCGCCTGGGAGCGAATGCCATTCTGGCGATATCTCTCGCGGCGGCGCGTGCCTCTGCAGAATCGGCGGGGCTTCCGTTGTACCAGTACCTGGGAGGAACCAATGCCCACGTTTTGCCGATTCCCATGATGAATATTATGAACGGCGGCGCCCACGCAGACAATAATGTGGACATTCAGGAATGCATGATTATGCCCGTAGGCGCGGCATCCTTCCGTGAAGGCCTTCGTATGGGCGCGGAAGTGTATCATGCACTCAAGGGGGTGCTCAAAGCCAAGGGGTTGTCCAATGCGGTAGGCGATGAAGGCGGTTTTGCACCGGACCTGCCCTCTAACGAGGCCGCGATTGAAGTCATTTGCGAAGCAATCGTAAAAGCAGGGTATCGTTGCGGAGAGGACGTGGCACTTGCCCTGGATGTGGCTGCCTCTGAAATCTTGCAGGAGGATGGATTGTATCATCTCACCGGGGATCATATGGCGAAAGATGCGGAAGGCATGATTGCCTATTACGAAAGCCTTCTGAAGAGCTATCCCATCATTTCCATCGAAGACGGTTTGGGAGAAGAGGACTGGAATGGATGGAAGCTCCTCACCGATGCGTTGGGAAAATCTGTGCAGCTGGTTGGGGATGACCTCTTTGTTACCAATACGAAACGGCTTTCCCGAGGCATTCACGAAGGGGTGGGCAATTCCATTCTGGTGAAGGTCAATCAGATCGGAACGCTTACGGAAGCCTTTGAAGCGGTGGAAATGGCCAAACGGGCGGGGTATTCGTCCATTATTTCTCACCGCTCTGGTGAAACAGAGGATACGACTATTGCCGATATTGCGGTCGCACTCAATGCGGGACAAATCAAAACCGGTGCGCCGGGACGCATGGAGCGGGTGGCGAAATACAATCAGTTGCTCCGCATTGAAGAAGAGCTGGATATAAATGCGGAATATGGCGATGGGAGGATAAAGCATCTTCTTCGCCGCTTGTTCTGATATTCTGTAAAGGGAAAATCTACTGACGCCTGCAGGCCGACAGAGGGTAAGTCTTAGACGGTCGGTCAAAGTCAGGAATCAGTCCTCACAGGGTAGTTTGGGATTTCAAGCTACTCTGTGAGGATGTTTTTTTAGATAATCGGTTGCATAGACACAAATCCTGCTCGTATGAGAGAAATTTACAGTACAATAAAAAAACAGGCAAGGGAAAAAACGGACCGGACGGATTGCGGCGCCTCATTCTGGCAGGTTTCGGGGGGACGGGTTTCGCTGCCGGTTGTTGATACAAATGTGGTACAATGAATTGTATATTACAGAGGAAGGATGCAGGAGATGAAATCTTTTTCCGGAGTCATGAGCCGAATCGGAGCAGACCTGGGTTCTTCGCAGGTTCGTATGTATGCAGGGGGCCGGATAGTGCTCTCGGAAAACAGTGTTGCCGTTATAGATAATTCCGGGGAAGCGGTTGGCTTTGGTGTCAATGCGCTGGTACGCTATCACCGTGCTCCCGATACTTGTCATCTCGAATGGCCGGTAAAGCATGGAGTTATTACGGATTATGCACTCACGAAGGGAATGCTCCAGTATTTTTTGGAAAAGGTTATGCATCGGGCGGCGACACGGCCTACGGTGATGCTGGCCATACCGAGCGGGACAAGCTCGGTGGTCAGGCATGCACTGATTGATGCAGTGATTCATGCCGGAGCACAGCATGGATACTTAATTTCCGCACCGGCAGCGGCTGCGTTGGGGGCAAAACAGGCGTTGACACTGCCGGAGGCCACTCTGTCTGTTGTGGTCGGCAGAGACGTGACGGACTGCGGCCTTTTTTCCTGCGGTGGGATCATTGCAGAGGAAGCCATTCCCTTTGGGGGATACAATCTGGATGTGGGTATTTGCCGATACATGATGACAAAGTACGGGGTTATAATTGGAAGTGAAATGGCGAAAACCATTAAAGAGGAAATGGCCAGTGTGGTCAAACCAAAGGATGAAAAGGCTATTAATGTACTGGGACGGCGTGCCGGGGATGGTGTGGAGGTGTCACTCACGCTCACATCCCGGGAGCTCTATCCCATTATGCAGCTGTTGCTTCTCCCGGTGACCCGGCTTATCAAACGGGTGGTTCGGATGGCGAATCCGGAAATGGCGGAAGATTTTTTAAAAAACGGCATGCTCCTTTCCGGAGGGTCCGCCCTCCTTACGGGTATGGGAGACTGGATTGCATCGGAAATTGGAATGCCTGTTTTCGTGGCAGATGAACCGGATAATGTGGTGGCAGCGGGATGCTTTGCTGCATTGAATGAATATCGGAAACTAACTGATATTATAGAAGATGGAGAAATGTATTACGGAAGGGAGTAAATTTTGTTCTTTTTCGGAAAACGCAAAATCATTCTGGCCATTATGGTGTTCGCTTTTATGGGACTGTGCGGTTGGCTTTGGAGGCATCGCGAATCGATACCGTTTATTTCACAGCCGCTCTCTATCGCTGCGGCACCCTTTGAATACGGGGCGAGTCGTCTTGCCTTTGCAACCGGCATAGGTTTTGATATGCTTGACCAGGTGCTGTCGGATTGGGAAGAGCTGGATATGCTGCGCAGAGAAAATGGGGCGCTTCGGGCGGAGCAAACCGCATATAGCGAAATTTTGGCTGAAAACATCCGTCTTAGAGAACTGGCAGGCTTTCGTCAGGGATATACACGCTTTTACCTGTTGGGGGCGACAATTATTGCCAGAGAATATGGTGCCTGGACGAATACGGTAATTATTGATCGAGGCAGCGACAGCGGTCTGACCCGGTATATGCCGGTGATTGTGCCCAAGGGGCTGGTCGGCTTTGTGAGTGAAGTCTATTTAAATACGGCGCGGGTGCAGCTTATTACCGACCCCCGCACATCGGTCGGGGCGATTGTGCAGCGGCCGGATTCCCGGGCAGTTTCTCTGGTACAGGGAAGTGGCACGCATCAGGGACAACTTTCTTTTGTGAATTTATCTCTTGATTCAGATGTCTTGAAGGATGATACGCTGGTCACTTCCGGGTATGGCGGGGTTTATCCGCGAGGCCTGCTTATAGGCTATGTAAGAGAAGTGATGGATGATGCGTCATCGGAAAGGAAAGAAGCGCTGGTGACACCTGCTGTTGATTTCAGCCGGTTGGAAGAAGTGTTTGTAATTACGAGTCATATTGAACGGACAATGCCGGAGGATATTGATGCGAGAGTATCAGTCAAGGAGCCTCCCATGAATCCCAATGAAAGACAGGCAGGGATACCATGATTTCACGGATAGGCTGGATTGGTCTCTGCATCACTCTCTTTCTGATGCAGAGCTCTGTTATTCCTCTGCTGTTGAGCGGACGCTGGCAGCCTGATTTATGGCTGTGCACAGTGATCATTTCTGTGTTTGCCTTTGGCAGAAAAACGGCGCTTTCCTTTGCAGCGGTGGGAGGGATTCTGCAGGATATTGTGACAGGTAATTTTTTTGGGTTACATTTGTTTCCCTACTTTTTGACAGCGGTTCTGACGGCTGTGATTATCAAAGATCGGTACAATCGGAAATGGTTGGTATCTGTGTTGTCAGTTATTCCGGGGACGGTTGCTTATTTATTCTTTGTGTGGATGGTCGTTTTCCTTGGTGGTGAAGAGGTAAATATTTTTTTATATCTGTTTTATCAGGGGATTGGTCTGCTTGGGGCAAATGCGGCAGCGGCAGCAGTGCTTCATCCGCTGCTCTGGAGTATGAGACGTGAATGGGAGCCGAGATGGTGAGGAAAAATTTAATCCCTGACATGCTGGGTAAGCTTATTAAAAAGAAAGAAGAATCTCGATATGCGAAAATGATGTATGCAGCGGTGGTGTTGCTTTCTATTTTAACAGTCCGGTTGTTTTACATGCAGATTGTGGAAGGATCTAGTTATAGAGCGCAATCCGATGGAAACCGCATACGCACCCTGCCTGTGCAAGCGGCAAGAGGAATCATGTATGACCGGAACGGATATATGCTCGCCGGATCCCGTCCGACCTATTCTGTGGTTATACCGGTGGACCGGAAGCTGGAAACACTGCCGCCGGAGGAGTTGCAGGCGATATCGGAGTTGCTGAATGTATCTGAAGAGTTTATTTTAGAGCGGATGGAGGACTATAAAAATTCCTTTGGGGCCATCCCACTGGCTTATAATGTGGGACTGGATGTGGTTAATCAGGTTGCGGAACGAAAGCTGGACTTTCCCGATGTGGAAGTGGAAAGTCAGCCGCTTCGGATTTATCCGTTGGAAAGCGCAGGCGCGCAGGTTATTGGCTTTGTGGGAGAGGCTGGTCCTGATGACAGAATGGCGGACGGGCAGCCCTATACATCCAGTGCGCTCATCGGGCGTTCCGGACTGGAATATCGGTATAACCGTTTTTTGGAAGGGAAAAACGGGTCCAGACATGTGGAGGTGGATGCCACAGGACAGCCGGTTCGGTATTTCCAGGGCAATCCGGTCATTCCCGGATATAATGTGCGGCTCACGCTGGATGCGCGGTTGCAGGAGGTGGCTGAGCGGGTCATTGAGGAGCAGGTGGCTATTCTCAAGGATGATGAGGTCAATACAACGGGTGCCTCCGCGGTGGCCATAGATCCCAATTCGGGGGCCATTTTGGCTATGGTGAGCTGGCCCAGCTATGACCCTAATCAATTTAGTCGTGGCATAACGTCTGAAGAATGGAATGCGATCCTTAATAACCCCAACCATCCGCTGGAAAATCGGCCGATTACATCGATGTACCCGCCAGGTTCCACATTTAAAGTCATTACCAGTGCCGCTGGTTTGGAGGCCGCTGTGCTTGACCCGGAAGAGAAGATTTTTGACAGCGGCAAGCATTGGCTGATTGATAAGCGCAATGCCCAGGGCGAGGCGTTTGGATGGATTAATTTTAAGCAGGCAATGGAAAAGTCTGATAATGTATATTTCTATGAAATCGGTCGCCGCCTTGGTATTGATAAAATTGCAGATATGTCAAGAGCGTTTGGCCTTGGAAGCCGAACGGGCATTGACCTTGCCGGTGAGTCAGAGGGAAACGTTGCCAGCGAGGAATATAAAAAAGAAATTTTTGATGAAGATTGGTACTTGGGGGAGACTTTTGATGCAGCTATAGGTCAGAGTTACATGCTCACCACGCCGCTACAGATGGCCATGGTATATGCAGCGATTGCCAATGGAGGCACACGCTACAAGCCGTATCTTGTGAGCCGGGTGGATAACCTGGATGGAACGCCGAATAAGATTTTTGTTCCGACGAAAGTAGGCACTTTGCCTATTTCACAGGCCAATCTGACGATCATACAAAATTCTCTTCGAAGTGTTATGGGAAAGGACGGCACAGGAGGATTCCTTTTTGCCGATTATCCCATATCCATTGCGGGCAAATCTGGTACGGCGGAAACGAACGGCCTTGATGATGGGTGGTTTGTTGCCTATGCGCCCTTTGAGAAACCGGAAATTGTGGTGCTGGTTATGTTTGAACACAGCGGGTTTGGTTCAAGTTCCGCTGCGCCGGTGACAAAGAAAATTCTTGATGCATATTTTCTGCTGGATGAATTCAGTCCGAAGATTCCAGTGACGGCAGAAAATGCATCGCTGCCAGATTCTGCGGAAAAGGAGAGCAGCAGAGAATGAAATGCATTGACGGAAGAAGGAAACGGTGTTGCTCCTTGACGGAGACATGGGCTTGAAAAATTTGGATTACCCCTTGACGTAAACGAAAAATTCATCTGTACTATCCGAGATCTGGTGCGGTGGCGCGATTCCCAGAACGAGGTTGTTCTGCCCGGCCATGCCAATTTGGATTTGCTTCCTGCAGCAGAAAAAGATAGCTGGAGGGATATATCTAGGCGCTGCTTACTGCACTGAAAGGGGTATTAAAGCACTATGATTATATGCTGATTGAATGGCTGGCCGGATTGGGGAAGAGGCTTCGCTTTGCAGAGCAGATTGCTGATGTCTGTTTTTTGGTGGAGGTTTTTTATGAGTTCCCCGTGTTATGCCCAGCGGACGATGGGGCTTGTAAAAAGAACGCATCCCATGTATTTTATCCTTAATAACTTTATCCATAGCGGTGCCGGCCTGATTTTTGCAGAACTGGTGGCGTTACTGAAGGGGGACGCTGTTTTTGGCGCGGTGCCGCACAGTCGGGAAGCAAACTGGCTCGCGCAGAAGGGGCGATTAGCAGACTGGGTAGAAAGCGGTGTGTTTCGTCGTGCCCTGCGGATTTTGATGGATGCCTACTTGAGGAAAACCATCTTTATCCCCTGTCTCAATGGAAGGAATTGCTGCGTTAGGCGGATTATGAGAATAAAAAACAGGACAGGTTCCTGTATCGGGAACAGAACGGCTCCTTTTGTGGTAAAAACAGATGGCGGAGAAATGGAGGGGGAGGTAATCCATGAATTTTCTGTACTATTGGCGGAGAATTGACGGAACGCTGCTTCTGAATATTGCTGTTCT
The DNA here is from genome assembly GCA_964587685.1 of uncultured Dialister sp. Lineage (GTDB taxonomy): Bacteria > Bacillota > Negativicutes > Veillonellales > Dialisteraceae > UBA1822. Next base: position 11,657 of record CAZPLS010000017.1, on the reverse strand, counting down.
CTTTGCACTGGGAATTATTACTATTGGAAGCGCTACCCATGCGAATGATGCGGCCTATGCGGAGCGGTTTGACTTTGTCATCAGACAGGGGGCCTTTTTTCTCTTGGGACTTGCGCTGGCTGCACTGTTTATGCGTTATGATTACCGCGTGCTCTATCGGTGGGTTCCAGCATTGTATGTGATCAACTGCATTATGCTGCTGGTGGTGCGCTTTGCCGGGACCAGTGCGCTTGGGGCGCAGCGGTGGATACAAATTGGCCCTATAACGCTGCAGCCATCGGAGTTTGCCAAGGTGCTTATTATCATATGTCTGGCCCGGTTGCTGGCTGACCACAAGGGAGGATTTCTTACCTGGAAAAGCTTGCTGCCCGTGGCGGGGCTTATGTTGCCTCCTTTTATCTTGGTTTTCATACAGCCTGACCTGGGTACAAGTCTTGTGTTTGCGGCCATCTGCTTTGGGATGCTGTATCTTTCCGGGCTTCGCATGCGGATTGTGAAGCAGGCCTGCTTGGCGATGGTGGCATTTTTCCCGATTTTGTGGGTGTTTTTTTTGAAGGATTATCAAAAGACAAGACTGCTTGTGCTTTTTGACCCGGAGATAGACCCCTACGGTTCCGGTTACCATGTTATCCAATCCAAAATTTCCATTGGGAGCGGGGGATTTATCGGTAAGGGCTTTTTTGAGGGGACACAGAGTCAGCTAAACTTTTTACCGGAAAATCATACGGACTTCATTTTTTCTGTTATAGGGGAAGAATTGGGATTTGTAGGCGCTATTTTTTTGCTTTTTTTGTATTTTCTGTTATTGTATAGAACAATTGTGATTTCCAGAACGGCAGGAAATACCTTTGGCAGCCTGCTGGCATGCGGTATTTTTTCCATGTGGATCTTCCAGGTTTTTATCAATGTGGGGATGACTTTGGGGATTATGCCCGTAACGGGAATTCCACTTCCGTTTATCAGTTATGGCGGTAGCGCACTCATTGTCAACATGATTTGTGCGGGTATTTTGATGAATATATATTTGCGAAGAAAAAAGCTTATGTTTAATTGATATGTATGAGAGGAATAATAAGAGGGAACGTAAGGTACTGGGGAGAAGGGAGAATTGATGAAACAAATATACATAGATCCGGTGTGGATGATGCATATTCAGAAGCCGGCCAGATACATAGGCGGGGAATGGAACAGTGTTGTTAAGGACTATGCATCCGTGGATGTGCGCGTTGCGCTGGCATTTCCTGATGTGTATGAGGTGGCGATGAGCCATCTGGGACTGAAAATCATCTACAGTGTTATCAATCACAGACAGGATGCCTTGGCAGAGCGGGTGTATGCTCCATGGACGGATATGGAAATGCTGATGAAGGAAAAGCAGATTCCGCTGTACACGCTGGAATCGCGCTGTGCCGTACAGGATTTCGATATACTTGGTTTTACTTTGCCCTATGAAATGTGCTATACCAATGTGCTGAACATGCTCCATCTGGCGGGGATTCCCCTTCGTGCAGCGGATCGGACAGAGGAAGATCCACTTGTTGTGGCAGGCGGCCCCTGCGTGTATAATGCGGAACCAATGGCAGATTTTTTCGACCTCTTTTTCATAGGTGAGGCGGAAGAATCTATGGAAGAGTTTATTGAAATCTACAAGATGTGGAAGAGAGAAGGCCGAACGGGGGGGCGAAAGGAATTTTTACGCCGGGCGGCGCATATCCGAGGGATTTATGTTCCGTCCCTGTATGAAGCGGTCTACGATGCGGATGGCCGATTTCGGGAAATCAGGTCATGTTCCGACGATGCGCAACTTCCGGTATACAAGCGCATTGTTCAGGATTTTGATCATGTCACTTTTGATGATCATCCCATATTGCCTCATATTGAAATTGTTCACGATCGGGCTGTGCTGGAAATGTTTCGGGGATGCAGCCGGGGGTGTCGGTTCTGCCAGGCGGGAATGATTTATCGGCCCATTCGGGAAAAAAGAGAAGAAACACTTCAGAACATAGCGGATCAACTTATTCAAAATACGGGCTATGGGGAAATTTCCCTTATGTCTCTTTCCTCTGCGGATTACTCCCATTTGACAGACCTGGTGGATCATCTCCTTGAAAAATTCAGAGATCGCCGGGTCAGCATTAGTCTGCCCTCTCTTCGGGTAGACAGCTTTTCCATCGACATTGCCAAGAAGGTGCAGCAGGTGCGCAAAAGCGGACTTACCCTTGCTCCGGAGGCAGGAACGCAGCGGCTTCGAGATGTGATTAATAAAAATGTCACGGAAGAAAACATCATGGATGCCTGCGGGAACGCGTTTCGCAATGGGTGGAATAAAGTCAAACTGTATTTCATGATGGGACTTCCCACGGAGACAGATGAGGATCTGAAGGGGATTTCAGATTTGGCCAACCGCATCTACCAGCTGTACCATTCCATTACAGGCAAATGGGGTTGTCGGATTACGGTGAGCGTATCCAGCTTTGTGCCAAAGCCGTTTACGCCTTTTCAATGGATGGGGCAGTGTTCAGTGGAGGAAATAGAGCGCAGACAAAAATATCTACGCAGTCTTTTTGTCAATCGAAATATAAAGCTGACCTGCCATGATGCAAAGACAGGATACATTGAAGCTGTTCTGGCAAGAGGAGACAGGAGACTCTCCGATGTGATTGAACGGGTCTGGCATCTTGGTGCAAAATTTGACAGCTGGACAGAATTTTTTGATTTTGAAAAATGGATGGTAGCATTTAAAGACTGCGCCATTGAACCAAATTTTTATGCGTCCAAGGAAAGGAATATGTATGAACCTCAGCCGTGGGATCACATTCACTGCGGGGTGACCAATGCGTTCCTCAGAAAAGAATGGAAGCTGGCGCAGAAGAACGTGATTACGGAAGACTGCCGGCGCCACCCCTGCAATGGATGCGCGGTGTGCCCCCTGATTCCGGCGGTACTCATCGATTATCACAAGGAGAATGAAGGTCATGAAAAGGCTGTATTTATCTATCACGAAAGGTGAAACAATTCGTTTCCTTGGACACTTGGATTTTTTGCGCACTTTGGAGCGGGCGGTTATAAGGGCGCGTATTCCTGCTGCCTTTTCTGAAGGATTTAATCCGCATATGCGGATTGCTCTCGACGCAGCGCTTGGGGTAGGGGTTTCCGCAGACCCGATGTACATGGAGCTTCGGCTGGAAAAAGACATGGCCCCAAATGAGGTGGTAGATCGGCTGAAGCCGCAGTTGCTGGACGGCATTGTCATTCATGGAATTCGGGAGGCAGAATCGGAGTGGCCCAAGCTGATTAATTTTCTGAACGAGGACTGTTATGAAGCGGAGGGCCCGATTACCGGCGAGGTAGACTGGGAGGAGGTAACAAGGCAGGAAACGATATTTAACAGCCTGGACACCTTGATATATCAGCGCATCACGCCAAAGAAGACAAGAGACATAGATATTATTCCACTGCTGACGGAACCGGTTTCCATTGCCATTGCAAATGATCGGGCCCATGTGAAGTTTTCTTTCCTGCGGACCAGAGAAGGAAGCATTCAGCCAAAAGATATCTGGAAGGTTTTGGCCGAAAATTTTCATATGCCATGGACGGCAGGAGAATTTGTGTGTACCCGGTGTGGCACCTATCATCGGGAAGGAAATGTGCGGGTGACACCCTTTGATGAGGATGCCTTTTCCTCTCTGAATGGAAGCGGGCATGTATGAAACGGCTGCTGTTGAGCGTATGTGATGAGGAATCCCGTCTGGCCGTGGAAGAAAATGGCGTGCTTACGGATTATTTGGCAGAGAGGGCGGACAGAGAAGACTTAATGGGGCGTGTGTACAAAGGAGTTGTGAAGAATGTTGTACCCGCAGTGAAAGGCTTTTTTGTCGATTTGGGCGTGGGGAGAAACGCCTTCCTTCGCCATGATGGACTTTCCCGCAACAGGCAGAGGAATCCCACAGAGGGAAGCACGGTCATTGTACAGGTCATTCGAGATAGCGTATCCACCAAGGGGCCGCTTGTAACAGAGCAGGTAAGCCTGCCTGGTCGCTATACGGTGCTGATCGCTGACAGTGCATATATAGGAATATCAAAAAAAATCCAGTCAGAGGAAAAAAGAGAGGTACTCCGGCAGGTCGCGAAACGGTATTGTCCTGAGAGGCTGGGGCTCATTATCCGTACAGCTGCTGCGGATGCGCCGGAAGAAGACATTGTACAGGATATTCAGCGCCTGGTGTCGTCATGGAGAATTATCAGCCGGCGGGCAGGAATCGAAAAAGCACCGGCCCTTTTGTACAGAGGAAGCGAACTGATTATTCGAACTGTTCGCGATTTTCTTACAGATGATACCGACGCAGTAATTACAGACAATGGAGAGATCAGAAGCCGACTGGTTCGGGTTATGGAAGAGGAAAACTTTCCCGGAACGGATCGGGTGATCTATGAAGCGGGAAATATTTTCAAAGCGTATCATGTGGAAGAGCAGGTCAGGCAGCTCTTTCAGCGAGAGGTGCCTCTTTCATCCGGCGGCTCCCTCATCATTGACTACACGGAAGCGCTCACTGCCATTGATGTCAATTCGGGAGCCTTCCATCAAAAGGGAATTTCCCACAGCGAAATTGCATTTCTGGTCAATCAGGAAGCTGCCGTGGAAATCGCGAGACAAATCAGGATGCGCGGCATTGGCGGCATGATTCTTATTGATTTCATTGACATGGATACGGATAAGCAGAAGGCGGCCGTGCTTGCCGTTCTGCGGCGGGAGACCCGGAAAGACCGGGTAAAAACAGTGGTTGTAGGAATGACCGCTCTGGGATTAGTGGAAATGACGCGGAAACGGACGACCCATCAGCTGTTTCAGAATTATTATGAGCCATGCGGTTCTTGCGGCGGAATGGGCTATGTGCTGTCAGACTCTTCCATCGTGCTGCAGATTCATCATGCTCTGGCAGAAGAAAAGGCCAAAGGTGGACCACCTCGTCCTTTGGTGATTGAGTGTCATCCGGATATAGCGAATATTCTTGAGAGACAGGATGAGCAATGGTATCTGAAGAGCACTATGCTTCGTCCAATCCGGGTGGAAGGCAGACCCGATTTTCATCGGGAAGTTTTCAGTATTCTTGCAGATAATTTGAGCTGGCGCTGAAGCGGAAAAGAGGAAATTATGATTTACGATATTCAGACAGAAAAAGAGTTTGATGAAAAGATTGGAAATGCGAAGGGTTGGGTGCTTCTTGACTTCTTTGCGGTATGGTGCCGTCCGTGCAAAATGATGACCTCTGTATTGGCAGCGGCGGATGAAGCCCTGGGGGAGAAGGTGACCTTTTATCGAATTGATCTGGGGGCCATGGAGGATTTTGCCGAGCAGTTTCATCTGGTGGGTGTGCCAACCTTTATTTTGTTCAATGATGGACAGGAAAAAGGCCGCATCATTGGCTACCATGACAGCAATACCTTCCTGGTCAAGCTAAAATCACTGATGGAAAAGGAATAAGAGGCCTGCGCATCTTCTCATTTGCGGTCAGGCAGACAAGGGAAGAGACAGCTATAATTTCTTGCAATCAAGACTTTGTTTTGGTATAATTGGTCACGAATTATTCTAGGTATGCGAAATGAGGTGCAAGCAGTGAAGAAGGGAATCCATCCGGATTATCATCCTGTCGTGTTCCGCGATATTGGCGCTAATTATTCTTTCCTGACCCGTTCCACAGCTACGTCAAACCAGACCGTAAAGTGGGAAGATGGCAATGAATACCCGCTGATCAATATCGATATCAGCAGCAAGTCCCATCCGTTTTATACGGGACAGCAGCGTTTCGGTAAAGCCCGCGGCCGCATTGAAAAGTTCAATAAACGTTACGGCAGAGAATAAAAAAACAGAACATTTTAAACTGATCTATCCAAAGGACAGTGAAAAATTGAGGTTTTTCCAGCCAGCAGCGAAGGTTGTTGGCTGTTTTTTTATTGTATAAATATCCTTGGCTTCCTTATAAAAACAGAAGCTCTGTAGATGTTGATGATGGGATTTGCATGAGACGGCACGCTTTTCTAAAATGGGCGTATGATATATTATTAGAGGCATGAAGCCAGTTGGCGCAGCGTATGCTTTTGGAAATGGACAGGCAGGAACAGAGGAAACGGCCAGTATAGAAAGAGGCGTAAACAGAAAAGTTTGTAGGCAGGCGTTGGAATGGCAGGGAGGAAAGGTCTATGGAGACTGATCATTTGGAAGGAATGGAATCGCGGTTTCAGAATTTGGAAATACAATTGAGTGATCCGTCTGTCATTGCGGATCAGACTGCTTGGCGCGCGCTGGCTAAGGAGCATGCCGGTCTGGAAGAGACGGTGGCGGCCTATCGGGCATATAAGGCAGTCCGGGCCGCTTTCGACGAGGATTTGGCCATTTTAGAGGATCCGGCGCAGGAAGAACTGCATGAGCTGGCCAAGGAAGATCTCAGGAAAAGAGAAACGGAACTGGAAGAATTAGACAGGAAGCTTCACATTTTGCTTCTCCCGAAAGATCCAAATGATGAAAAGAACGTAATTTTGGAAATCCGTGCAGGAACAGGAGGGGAAGAAGCGGCGCTGTTTGTCGGAGACTTGCTTCGCATGTATTTAAAATTTGCGGAAAAGAAAGGCTGGACCGCGGAGATAACGGATGCGAGCGAGACGGAGATCGGCGGTTTTAAAGAAGTGACATGTATCATTCAAGGGAAAAATGCTTATTCCCTTTTGAAATTTGAAAGTGGAGTGCATCGCGTTCAGCGTGTGCCTGATACGGAAACGGCGGGAAGAATTCATACCTCTGCGGTAACCGTCGCCGTTCTGCCGGAAGCGGATGATGTTGATGTAGATATTAACAGGGATGATTTGCGCATCGATGTGTATCGTTCCTCCGGTGCTGGTGGGCAGCATATCAATAAAACTTCATCAGCGGTCCGCATTACCCATATCCCCACAGGCATGGTGGTAACGTGTCAGAATGAGCGAAGCCAGCAGCAAAACAGGGAAAAGGCACTTCAGATTCTTAAGTCGCGGCTGTATGCGGAAGCGATGGATGAAACGAGAGCCAAAACCGCGGCAGAGAGGAAAGAACAAGTCGGCAGCGGAGATCGGTCCGAACGAATTCGAACCTATAATTTCCCGCAGCGGCGGGTGACAGATCACCGCACAAAGCAAACCCTTTATAAGCTGGAAGAGTTTATGAACGGAGATTTGGATGAAATTTTAAAAGGTCTGATCGAAGTAGATATGGCAGAACGGCTGAAAGAGGTAAAGGGACATGGCGGGAACTGATATCTGGACAATACAGCGGCTTATTGACTGGACCACCGGATATTTCAGGAAGCATGGAATTGAAGAGGCTCGTCTGGATGCGGAGCTTTTGCTGGGGCATATACTGAAAAAGCCGCGCATATATTTATATACCAACTACGATCAAATCATGAATAAGGAGGAGTTGGCCCAATACCGCAAGCTGATTCAGCGCCGTGTGGAGGGGTGTTGCACTGCCGTGCTTACCGGAGAAAAGGAGTTCATGGGCATCTCTTTTATGGTGAATGAGCATGTTCTTGTGCCGAGGCCGGATACGGAAACCTGGCTTGAAAAAATCATTCAGCACTGTCGGAATCTTCCGGATATTACCATGCTGGATCTGGGCACGGGAAGCGGTGCCATTGCGGTGAGCTTCCTGTATTACTGCAAGGAATCCAAAGGGGTTGCGGTAGATATTTCTGAGCAGGCACTTGAAATAGCGCGAAGCAATGCGGATGCAAATGGCGTGTCAGAACGACTGGATTTGCGGTATGGAGACTTTTGGGATGCCTTGTCAGGGAACGAGGTTTTTGATGTGATTCTGAGCAATCCTCCATACATTCCTTCCTGTGAGATTGGTACGCTGGATATAGAAGTGAGAAGAGAACCGAAGATCGCACTGGATGGTGGTGAGGATGGCCTGCAATTTTATCGGAGAATCAGCCAAAGTTGCATGAAGCATTTAAAGCCGGGCGGGCTGCTTGCTGTAGAAGTTGGGATAGGGCAGGCAGACCAGGTGAAGGCGTTATTCTCCGCACAAGGACTTGTAAATGTGCAGTGCATTCAGGACTATGGCGAGATTGACCGTGCTGTATGCGGAAGAAAGATGAAATAACAAGTAAGGTATAAACAGGCAGGAAGGCGTGGCATGAAAACTAGAATGGTTTCTGCACGGGCAAATGATTTTTCGGAGCAGGTGCAGGAATTGGGGGACATCATCCGAAGAGGTGGACTGGTCGGATTTCCCACAGAAACGGTGTACGGGCTTGGCGGGAACGCATTGGATGCAGAGGCGGCCAGAAAGATTTATGCGGCGAAAGGACGGCCATCGGATAATCCGCTGATTGTTCATGTGGAGAATGCAGAGCAGGCGGAGTCGCTGGCTGCAAGCCTGTCTCCGCTGGAGAAAAAGCTAATGGCAGATTTCTGGCCGGGACCGTTAACTATAGTTGTTGACAAAACCGACAGTATTCCGGCCGAAACATCCGGGGGACTCGATACAGTGGCGCTTCGCTGTCCTATGCATCCGGCGGTACAGGCGCTGATTCGTGCAGCAGGAGTGCCGATTGCCGGGCCGAGTGCCAATCGTTCCGGAAGGCCCAGTCCAACCACAGCGCAGGATGTTCTGCGCGATTTGGGGGGACGCATTAACGCAATTATTGATGGAGGTCCCTGTCAGATAGGCATCGAATCAACCATTGTCAGATGTGTCGGGCATAAGATTGTGATTTATAGGCCCGGCGGCATTTCCAAAGAACAACTGGCAGCGTATGGAGAGGTAGAATTAGATCCCGGGATAACATCCGGGGATGGCCATCCCAAAGCACCGGGGATGAAGTACCGCCATTATGCGCCTTCTGCACCGTTGACCGTTTATACGGGCGATGTGAAGGGTGCGGAAGCGGCTATCCTTGCCTTTACGGAACGGTCGGATAAAATATACGGATTTTTTGTCAGCGAGGAAACCGCGGAAAAACTGCCGCCTCATGCGGTGGTGTTCATTTGGGGCCGCCGCGGCGATGCGGGGGCTATGGCGCACCGATTGTTTGAAGGGCTGAATTATTTTAATACACATCCGGTGGATCAAATCATAGGAGAAGGAATTGAAACTTCTGGACTGGGATTGGCTATTATGAATCGCTTGACGAAGGCATCTGGATATCATATCATTATAGAAAATGCGAAATAGTATACATATCATTCTGAATTAGTATACTCTATGGAGGCTTTATGAAAATTGCAATAGCCAGTGATCACGGCGGTTTTGAACTGAAGGAAGCTTTAAAAAAACATATGGAGGATAGGCATATTTCCTTTGTCGATTGCGGTGCGGAGAGCAGTGCCTCCTGTGACTATCCTGATTTTGCGGAAAAAGCTTGTCGCCTTGTGCAGCAGGGGGAGGCGGAATTTGCCGTACTTATCTGCGGGACCGGGATCGGTATGAGTATGTCTGCCAATAAAATGACAGGAATTCGCGCGGCGCTCTGCGGAGAAACCTTTTCCGCGCACTATACCCGAGCGCATAACAATGCCAATGCGCTCTGTATGGGGGCGCGTGTGATTGGCGCGGGCCTGGCGGAAATGATTCTTGATGAATTCATTGATACACCTTTTGAAGGCGGCCGGCATCAGAGACGAATAGATAAAATTGCGGATATTGAAAAAAGGAGCCACAATGAGTGAAGCGACGGAACTATTGGAGCATGAGACGGAAGAAGCCTTTCGCGAGCTGTTTGATGTTTCGCATTTTCGCGGGGGAGACGTTATCGTTATCGGCGGTTCTTCCAGCGAAATTCAAGGGGGACATATAGGGAAGGACAGCTCCTATGAAGTGGGCGATGCGGTGGTTACGTCACTTATGAAGGTGGCGAAGGAATACGGACTGTGTCTTGCCTTCCAGTGCTGTGAGCACTTAAACCGGGCACTTGTGGTCGAAAGGAAGTTAATGGAACGGCTGGGACTTGAAGAGGTGGCGGCGGTGCCGTGGCTTCATGCGGGCGGTGCATTTGCAACAAGTGCGTACAGCCATTTTGAAGAACCTGTTTTGGTGAAAGAAATACAGGCGCAGGGCGGACTGGATATAGGGCTGACTATGATTGGCATGCACCTTCGCAGGGTGGCGGTGCCGGTACGCCTGACTCATAACCATGTGGGCAAAGCGCTTGTGGTGGGTGCGCGGACGCGTCCGCCGCTCATTGGTGGAGAACGGGCTCATTATAAAAAGGTTTGAATGGAGTTTCGCTGCATAGGGGGAATGGCGATACCGCGTTCAATAGAAAGGCCTGCAAAAGTGGGCAGAAAACGAAGAATTTCATTTTTTAGAATTTCTCTTTGAAAGGAGAAGGGTAAAGGAATGATGAAACATTTGAAGGACGATATGGCGGTATACAGTGCCATCCAGGAAGAACTGGGCCGCCAGAGGGACAAGCTTGAAATGATTGCTTCTGAGAATATTGTCAGCTATGCGGTGATGGAAGCACAGGGCAGTGTTCTTACAAATAAGTACGCAGAAGGATATCCCGGAAAGCGGTATTATGGAGGATGCGAATACGTTGATAAGGTAGAGCAGCTTGCCATTGATCGCGCCAAGGAATTATTTGGCGCTGATCATGCCAATGTGCAGCCACATTCAGGATCTCAGGCTAATTTTGCTGTGTACTACGGGCTGCTGAAGCCGGGGGACACGGTTATGGGTATGAACCTTACCGATGGCGGTCACTTAACCCATGGGAGTCCGGTCAACATTTCCGGGAACTATTTCCATGTCGTATCCTATGGCGTGCGCAAAGAGGATGAGCGAATCGATTATGAGGCAATGGAAAAGACAGCAAAAGAGGTTCAGCCTAAACTGATTATAGGCGGAACCAGCGCATATTCCCGTATTATCGATTTTGAACGGATGGCAGCCATTGCAAAAGAAGTGGGCGCTGTCTTTATGGTGGATATGGCTCATTTCGCCGGTCTTGTGGCTGGCGGTGAATATCCGAGCCCCGTACCCTATGCAGATGTGGTGACGACAACGACCCATAAGACACTTCGCGGACCGAGGGGCGGAATCATCCTGTGTAAGGAGCCCTATGCGCAGGCTATTGATAAAGCGGTGTTCCCCGGAATGCAGGGCGGGCCTCTCATGCACGTTATTGCAGCCAAAGCGGTTGCCTTGGGAGAAGCCTTGGAACCTTCCTTCCGTGAATATGCAAAACAAATTAAGAAGAATGAAAAAGTTCTTTCTGATGAGCTGCAGAAGGAAGGTATTCGTGTCGTTTCTGGCGGGACAGATACGCATGTGCTCTTGGCGGATCTCACTGGCATTGGACTGACAGGAAAAATCGCTCAGAGCGTTCTTGACGAAGTGGGAATCACGTGCAATAAAAATACCATTCCCTTTGAGACAAAGTCGCCCTTCGTTACTAGCGGTATACGACTTGGCTCACCGGCATTGACGACAAGAGGTCTTCAGGAAGAGGACTTCCGGGAAATTGCAGACATCATCTGCGAAGTGCTGAAAGCGCCGGAGGATGAGAGCGTTAAGGCCGATGCCAGGATGCGGACGGCCGCGCTCTGCCGGAAATATCCGATTTACGAAGAATATTAATTCTGATAGAAAAAATACCAGGATTTTCCTGGTATTTTTT
>CAZPLS010000016.1:16895-27065 GCA_964587685.1 uncultured Dialister sp. | reverse complement strand
TATATGAACATGAGGCATCTGGATGAAACTTTCGTAACCGAATAATTTCATTCAAATTCGAATTTGTTAAAACCGTTTTTGCGCAAAGATCTTGACAGTACCAACAGAAACGGTGTAGCGGAACGGGTTTCGCTGCACGGTCTTTCTACATGTATAAATCCCTCCAATGGTACAAATGGCAGAGAATTTCTGACAATTTGGCATCATAGGAGGGATTTATATTGTTAGATTCGTTTTACAAAGGACCAAATGAATCCAATTTTAAGCGATGCATGAAAAACAGTGGCTGCAAGGTGGCGATTGTAAATGGATACAGTGGATCAATTGGCAGCGGTTTTCTGGCCTCCGGGATTAGCGCCGGAAGGAACGGCATCCGCCGGACTGGGATAGAAAAACATACACTGTGCCGGATGAAAGTACTGGCTGGACGCTTTTTTTGCAATAATTTTTGAAAGGGCAGTTTCAAAATCAATGACGTCTTTGGGCGAGAGGATGGTATCTTCAACCAATACCGTTATAAAATCTCGGGCCTCCGGTGCGTTTTCCGGCACCTCGCTCCTATCGAGGGGTACGCCGAGAATCACCCGAATCCTGGCAACATAATGATCCATTGCATCGAAGACCGTACCGCTGTACATATACTGCCAAAGGGTGCGCATCAATGTAACGTGGTACAATTCTTGTTGTTCATACTCCATAGTTCTTTCTCCTTTGCCGTAATAATTTTTATTATTGTATCATGGATTTGCGAATCGTACAGGATGGCAATGATTCTGAAGTTTCTTGGAAGAAAAGGAAGCAGAAGAATCTTACACAAAGGATTTGACAGATCTCGTGCGGTTCATGGAAATGCATCTGTTGCAATTTGTATTCTCCCGACAAAAACGGGAATAAAATAATATCTTTTAAAACAAGATACGTCTGCATGTATTGAGAAAAGAGTGCAAAAAATTTTTGTTTTAATTTTGATATAATATAAAGAGAACTTTTAACAGTAGATTTTTTAGTTGGGAACGATTTTACGAGAGGAAAATTCCGGTCAGAAACTTCTGAAAAAACCAATCACTCCATGGGAGCTGCCAGTAAAAATTGATAAGAAAGTGGATACGCAGGAATTGTTATAACCTTGCGTACTCGCTAAGGCCCTATACTTGGTTATACTTCGGTAAATTGAGAAACATTCCAAAGAGTTCTGGCATATGGTATAGTTATACATAGAGTCTAATTCAATGAGAAAATAATAACTTAGGCCGGTAGAAACTTTCTGTATTCTAATGAGTTTTTATCCCTATGGTAAGAAGGTCTGGCGAAATGGATAATCAGATTCTTATGGTTATTGGCGGTGCACGGAGCGGAAAAAGCGAATTTGCAGAAAAGCTTATGATGCGTGCAAAAGGAGTGCGAAAAGGTTACATCGCGACGAGTCAGGTTCTTGATGAGGAGATGAAATATCGCGTAATGGTGCATCAGCAGCGGCGTCCGGCGGATTGGGAAACACTGGAAGTGCTGCATGAGGCGGGACCATTAATGAAGGATTTTTTAAAACGAACGGATGCAGTCCTTTTTGACTGCATTACCATGTATGTAAGCAATATTTTGATGGATCACATGGATTTTTACCAGGTGGATACCCTAGGAGTATCGGATTTGGAAAAGCTCAGGTGTATTCTGCAACAGGATCTGGAGCAGATGTTTGATACGATTTCTTCGTTTCAGGGAAAAGAAATCATATTTGTGTCGGATGAGCTTGGGATGGGGATCGTGCCGGGGAATGCAGTGAGCCGGGTGTATCGGGATTTGATGGGATTAGCGAATCAATATGTTGCGTCCCATGCAGAAAGTGTTTATTTTTCTGTGGCAGGAATTACGATTGATCTCAAGAGGAGTGAGGTGCATCTATCGTGACAAAACGAATTATGTTTCAGGGAACAAGCTCGCATGTTGGCAAAAGTATATTGACTACGGCTTTTTGTCGCATTTTGAAACAGGATGGTTGGAACGCGGCGCCCTTTAAAGCACAGAATATGGCGCTTAATTCCTATGTCACAAAAGACGGGGGTGAAATGGGGCGCTCCACTGTGGCGCAGGCGGAAGCAGCTGGCGTGGATCCCGTGGTGGAAATGAATCCTGTGCTGCTGAAGCCTACGGGAAATTCCTGCTCCCAGGTAATCTTGTTGGGGCATTCTGTGGGAAATTATAGTGCGCGGGACTACCAAGATCGCTATAGTCAGGAAGCATGGAAATCTGTACTGCATGCGATTGAATACATGGAAAGCCATTTTAACATGATTGTTATTGAAGGGGCTGGCAGTCCGGCAGAGGTCAATCTTAAACAAAACGATATTGTTAACATGCGCATTGCCAAAACGATGAATGCCCCTGTATTTCTTATTGCGGACATTGACCGGGGCGGCGCACTGGCATCCATCGTGGGTACGCTGGAATTGCTCGAACCTGAAGAAAGGGCTTTGGTAAAGGGTCTTATTATTAATAAATTCCGCGGGGATATAACCCTGCTTGAGCCAGCCTTGACATTTCTTGAGGAGAAGACAGGGATTCCTGTATTGGGCGTGCTTCCTTACTTGGATAAGCTTGGCATTGATGACGAGGATTCGGTATCGCTGCAAAACATACCCACAGACCACGTGATGCGCGATATTCATATCGCTGTGATACAGACGCCAAAAATCTCTAATTTTACTGATTTTGATGCGTTGGCCCATGAGCCGGATGTGAATGTCCGGTTTGTGCAGAAGGGGGATATTATAGGTTCTCCGGACCTCATTATTTTGCCGGGAAGCAAAAACACCACAGAGGATTTGCTGTATCTGCAAAGGAATGGGTACGCCAGGGAAATTCAGGAAATGGCTGAGAGAGGCGTGCCGGTTATTGGTATCTGTGGAGGCTACCAGATGATAGGACAAAAGGTGTGTGACCCGCTTCATGTGGAAAGTGAAAACGATGAAGTGGAAGGGCTGGGCCTCCTTCAGACGGTGACAACCATGCAGGGAGAAAAGAATACGTTTCAGGTGGAATGTGAATGCAGTGATTTGCCCTTCCTTGGGATGACCTTTACCGGAAAGGGACTGAAAGCCTATGAAATTCATATGGGCGAAACGATCCTTACTGGGGCGATGCAGAGCATTTTTCATATCACGTCCCGAAGCGGGAAGCCCGTCGATGTTCAGGATGGGTTTATTAATGAGCAGAAAACCGTATTTGGAACGTATTGCCACGGAATCTTTGACAATGATGAATTGCGACGGGCTGTGATTAATGCAATTCGCAGGAAGAAGAACCTGGCGCCGATGCCGGTTCAGTTTAAATACCGTGCCTATAAAGAAGCGGAATATGATCGTCTGGCCAATGCTGTGAGGAGTCACTTTGACATGAAGGCGTTTTACCGCATTTTGGAGGAAGAATGACAGATTCTTTCCTGTATACAGTACCTGCAGCAGCGTTTTTGTTGGACACTATTGTTGGAGATCCAAGAACCTCCCTGCATCCTGTGGTGCTTATTGGTCGATTAATTTCATTTTTGGAAAGCCTTTTGTATCCGATGGGAAAGCAGACCCCCGGAAACTTGCTGCTTCGGGGCGGCTTGGTAGTGATTCTTGTTGTTGCTGTGACAGGGATTATTTCTTATGGCCTCCTGTGTGTAGCCGCTTTGGCAGGATTTCTTGGCGAGTTTGTCATGGGGGCCGTGATTTTATACTTTACTATTACGCCCAGGGCATTGGCCCGGGATGGGGTGGAAATTTACCGGCTCCTTAAAGCTGGAGATATCCCTTTGGCAAGGAAGCGGTTATCTTGGATTGTTGGCAGAGATACGGACAACTTGGATGAGGCGGATATTTCCAGAGGGGCTGTGGAAACCATTGCGGAAAATACCACCGATGGAATTTTGTCACCCTTGTTTTATTTTCTGTTGTTTGGTCCCGTAGGCGCCATGTGCTATCGTGCGGCCAATACGATGGATTCTATGCTGGGATATAAAAATGACAGGTACTTGTATTTTGGAAGAACGGCGGCTCGGGTTGATGATGTGCTCAATTATATTCCCGCCAGGATTACCTTTTTGCTGTTCGTTACAGCGGCCTTTCTTCTGAACTTGGATTGGAAACATGCATGGAAGGTTGGAGTTCGTGATGCGCCCAAACACCCAAGTCCTAACGGGGGATATGCGGAGGGGCCGGTGGCAGGCGCCCTTCGGGTTCAGCTGGGCGGATGGAATTACTATGAAGGAAAACCGGAATTCAGAGAGTACATGGGAGATCCAATCAGGCCGCTTGTGGGCGGAGATATTTTGCAGTCATTGAAGGTCATGTATGCAGCTACGCTTCTTTTTCTTGTGGCTGAAACGATTTTTCTTTACTATGAGGGGAATGTATGCATTCTTTTTTGGTCGGTCTTCAGTTTTTAACCCGGATACACGTGTGCACGCAGGCAGAGTGGAAGGAAGAAGACTTCGGGAAAAGCGTATCTTGGTTTCCTGTAATTGGGATGGTCATAGGCCTTGCCTTGTGCGGGATTAATTTCGTGCTACAGCCGCTGAATGCGCCATATTTTACTGCATTCATTTTGGTGGCGGTGGAATTTGCGCTAACTGGTGCCATGCATGCTGATGGATTGATGGATACTTGCGACGGCCTTTTTTCCGGACGCAGCAGAGAGCGTATGCTTGAAATTATGAAGGACAGCACAGTCGGTTCTTTTGGCCTGTTGGCTTTTGTTTTTCTTGTACTGATGAAAACCTTTGCTCTGGCAGAGGTAGGGGAATCCTTGTACATGTTGCTACTGGCCATGCCAGTGATTGGGCGGATGAATATGGTTATCAGCATTTGTGAATATCCTTACGCCCGACCTTACGGGATAGGAAAGGCGTTTGCGGCTTTTCGCAGCCGCCATGCGGTGCTGATTGGATTGCTCTCATCTCTGGTTCCCGCTCTGTATTTTGGTGCCTCCTACCTGATGCTGGCCGGTGTGGGGCTTTTTGCAGGGCTCCTGCTCAATCATTGGGTGGTTGTAAAAATCGGGGGCACTACGGGAGATACGTACGGCTGCGTTACCGAAGTGTCTGAAATGATAATGGCAGTGTTTTTTGTTATTTTGTCCAGAGGAAATGTATGGCTTATGTAGTATCCTCTCCTGGTTCATGTGGAGAATTGATTCAAGGGTATGGGTGGGGAAATTCATTTATGATTACCTGTCCCATCAATCGATATTCGCGTGCAAAAAGTTGCTTATCAAAGCATTCCGCCGCACTGCCGGAAAAATCGGAAAGAGCGCGTTGGCTTACTCTTAAATACCTGGGCAGAGAAGACTGTATGGTGGATGTCCATTTGACATCAGATATTCCTGTGGGAAAAGGAATGGCTTCTAGCACGGCCGATATCAGTGCGGTTTGTCAGGCAACTGCATTAGCCTGCGGCTGCATGTTAACGGCAGAAGAAATTGCTGCCATTGCTATTGCAATTGAGCCCAGCGATGGCACATTTTACCCCGGCATCGTACAGTTTGATTATCGGGGAGGTGCCGTCTTGCGGCGTCTTGGCGCAGCACCGGCTACTAAAATTTTGGTATATGACTGCGGCGGAGAAGTGGATACATTAGCTTTTAACAAAAGACAGGATCTTATCGACAAACAAAAGAAAAACGAAGCCAAGATTCATAAGGCCGTGGCTCTTTGTGAGGCTGGCTTAAAAATGGGTTCCGTCGACCGCATTGGAGAGGCGGCCACAATCAGTGCCTTTGCCAATCAAACTATTTTATATAAAGATGTGCTGGATGCCTTTTATGAGGCAGGAAAAAAAGCAGGGGGCCGCGGAATTATTACGGCACACAGTGGTACGGTATTGGGGCTACTCCTGTCCGCTGCCGATGATGAGAACCGGGCTAAAAGCAGTATGGACGTCGTGCTTGGCGGGACTGTAGCCTTTCTGGATACGGTGTGCATCACTAATACAGGAATGATAATTGAGGAATTGTGAATGGCGGAACAAAATTTGTGTCTGGATCACAGGCATGGAGGAGAAATTTTTGACATTCCGGAAACGGAACGAAACCAAATATTGGATTTCAGCATCAATATTAATCCGTTGGGGCTTTCTCCAAGAGGACGAAAAGCGGTATTGGAAAATTTTGACGTGGATGCGGGCCGTTATCCTGACAGCGGCTGTGTCGCCCTGCGGAAAGCGCTTGGGCAGCGATACCAGCTGCCGGCGGACAGGCTGGTTTGCGGGAATGGCGCTACAGAGCTGATGTATGCGCTAATTCGTGCAATTCGTCCGTCAATGGTTTATGTGCCGGCTCCCTCTTTTAGCGAATATCGTTTTGCCGCCGAAGCAGAGCATATCCCTGTTCGTTCTTTTGTTCTTGACAGAAACAATGGATTCCTTCTAACGGATTTGAGCTTTCTTGAAGAAATGCCTTATCGAGCGGTTCTCTTTCTTGGCAATCCAAACAACCCGGACGGGCAGCCGCTGCCGGAATCTGTTTTTTCTCAATGTTTGGTGGTCATAGAAAAAAAGGACGGCTGGCTTGTTATTGATGAGTCCTTCATTGATTTCCTTGGCGATGAAGGGAGCTTTCGCAGCTTTGTCCTGTCTCATCCCCGAGTGATTGTTTTGTTGTCTCTTACTAAATTTTATGCAGTCCCTGGGCTGCGCATTGGTGCGGCGGCAGCAGATACTGCGGTGATTCAAGTTTTAACAAGTGTGCTTCATCCTTGGAACGTAAACGGATGTGCGCAGCGTTACCTCACAGAAGCCATTAAGGATGCCTCCTATATTTCTGCTTCTCGTGAGTACGTGCGGGAAGAACGGCGCCGAATGCTTCAATACCTTGAAAAAATTCCAGGGATACACGTATACGACAGCGCGGTCAATTTCTTTTTGCTTCAACTAACAAATAGCATGACGGGCAAGACATTGGCGGAAAAGATGCTGACGCGGCGGGTGCATATCCGGCGCTGCAATAATTATGAAAGGCTGGACGATACGTTCTTTCGTATTGCTGTGCGAAAGAAGGATGAAAATGATATAGTTTTGACCGCGTTAGATGAGGTAATGAAGGAATGATTTGCTTTTATTTGGTCAGACATGGCCAAACTTTGTGGAATTTGTCCGGGAGATATCAGGGGTCAACAGATGTTTCTCTGAGTCAAACAGGCTTGGTGCAGGCAGAAATGACCGCTCAGTGGTTTAAAAACAAGAATCTCGATGCCATTTTTACTAGTCCATTGAAACGGGCACAAATGACGGCTAATGCCATTGCCCGGCCTCATGGAATCCGACCGGTGATAAAAGCGGAATTTAGTGAAATCTGCTTTGGGCAATGGGAAGGCCTTACTTTTGAGGAAATCGAAGAGAGATGGCCGGGAAAAATAGAACAAATGTACAAAAACCCTGACACGCTGCATATTGAGGGGGGAGAATCCTTTCTTGAAGTAGAGGCGCGCACCATGAAAGGGATGCAAGACTTACTGGCGCAGGGAGATAATAAAACATATGTCATTGTGAGCCATGGGGCAGCCATTCGGACGATATTGTGCGGCATGCTTGGTTTGTCGCTCCGCTATGCTTGGCAATTTTGTCAGGGAAACGCGAACATTTCCTGTATACACCATTATGGAAAAGACCAAAATTGGCTGTATTTTTTGAATCTGCAGGAGCATCTTTGCCGAATAGAAACTAGCGGAGACGACTATTGTACATTTGTTTAAGATACTGTAGAATTACAAAATATGGAAAAGAGGCGTATTTACGTTGCTCGATCATGATATGGTCAAAGATTTTCTGAAAAGGAAGAACATAGACGCCGCTTTTATACAAAAGGATGAGAATTGCCGGTATATGAGCGGGTTTACTGGTTCTGACAGCTGTTTGCTCCTCACACCGGATACAGACTACTTTCTTACGGATAACCGTTATATCGAACAGGCCAAAGAGGAAGTTCAGGGCTTTGAAATTATTACTTGCTCCGGCAAATTGACGGAGAATATAGCGGAGCTGATTCGCAGGCACAAGGTGCATCGATTGGGGGTAGAATCCATTCTGACCTACCGCCTCTATCTTGCGTTTCATGAGCTTTTTCCCGATACAGAATTTCTTTTCTGTGAAATTGATTCCCTGCGGCAGATTAAAAAAGAAGAAGAAATAGCCAAAATTGCAGAAGCCTGTCGGATTTCGGATGAAGGGTTCCGAAAAATTGTACCACTCATTCAGCGTGGAAGGACGGAGACAGAGCTTCGTACCGCGTTGGAATGCGCTATGCTGGAAGCCGGATCAGAAGGCAAGTCATTTGATACAATAGTGGCTTCTGGCTGGCGTTCCGCCTATCCCCATGGTACGCCAACATCCAAAGTTATAGAGGAAGGAGATCTTGTTACCTTCGATTTTGGTGCTATTTATAAGGGATATCATTCGGATATAACGCGGACAGTAGCCGTGGGAAAGATAACAGATCAGCAGCGATTCCTCTATGATTCTGTGCTGGAATGTGTCCTTTATATAGAAAGCTTTTTAAAGGAAGGTCTTCAGGCATGCGCTGTGGATCAGCATGCCCGTGATTTTTTGCAGAAGAAGAACCTGGACACCTATTTTACACATGCTTTGGGACATGGGGTTGGATTGGAGATTCATGAAACGCCGGTCCTGGCACCACGGGATAAATCGATTTTATTAGCCAACATGGTAGAGACGGTAGAGCCTGGTGTATATATCCCGGGTATCGGCGGAGTCCGTATCGAGGATACGGTAGCAATACAAAAAAAGGGGATTTCCATTTTTACCCAATTCCCTAAAGAATTTTTGTGCGTATGACAGGAGGATGAACAGAATGATTTCGAGCAATGATTTCCGTCCGGGAGTAACGATTGAAATTGACGGTATGGTTTGGCAGGTTGTGGAATTTCAGCACGTCAAGCCGGGGAAAGGAGCTGCCTTTGTTCGGGCAAAACTGAAAAATCTGCAGACTGGTTCCGTGGTGGAACGTACCTTTAATGCGGGAGAAAAAGTACCCAATGCACAGGTGGATCGCAAGCCCATGCAGTATCTTTATGGGGAAGAGGGCGCCTACTATTTTATGGACGTGGAAACCTATGACCAGATCATGCTTTCCAAAGATCAGCTTGGAAATGCACTAAATTTTATTAAAGAGGAAATGGAAATTACGGTTCTATTCTTCAATGGTACAGTCATTGGCGTAGATATTCCGAACTCTGTAGAATTAAAAGTCATTGAAACCGAGCCTGGAATCCGCGGGGATACGGCTACCGGCGGGGTAAAACCGGCGAAGTTGGAAACCGGATATGTTGTAAAGGTACCGCTTTTCATTAATGAAGGCGATGTGCTTCGCATTGATACTCGCACCGGCGCGTATCTCGAACGAGCCTGATTAATGAAGCACCTATGGATGCAGCAGAAATTTCGGCAGACCACGGTGTAATCCGCATTGCGGACAGGGTTTTGGCTATGGTGGTGCGTGACGCCTGTCTTGAAGTACCAGGAGTCGCAGGCATGGACGATCGGTTTAGTGGTTCCTTTTCTTCTCGCATTGTCGGAGAGGATGCGGAAGGGGTTCATATTTCCATTCAGGATAATAAAGTCGGCATTTCCCTTTACCTTCGGTTATATCATGGCCTGCGGGCACCGGAAGTGGCACTTCATGTACAGGAAAAGGTAAAAGAGACCATCCTGTATTCTGCTGGGCTCAGCGTCTCTTCCGTAGATGTTTTTGTCCAGGGTATCGTTTTTGACCAGGAAGGACGATTCAAGGATGGAGGAAAATGAACAGCAGGAACGGGAAGCGGTTTACGAACAAATCTATGATGCGATACAATCATCTGTTTCTTCATTTCCTGGGGCGGAACTCATTTCAGCAGAGGGCATTCAGTCGTTTTTGAGTGGTATTTCTCCGGCAAAAGCTAAAAAGGGCATTGCAGGGATTGTAATCCGATCAGACAAAACCGGGCTGGTTCTTGATGTCTCTGTTGCTGTGGCGTCTGTGAACTGCATTTTGCAGACAGGACAGGCGTTGCAGTCTGCTATTTGGAAATCCGTGCAGGACATTGACATACCGGTGAATTCCGTTAATATCGACATCCTTAGAATCAAGAAATGAAGGGATAGTTCATGAATAGAAATTTCATGAAGAGTAATGCCAGAAGAC
>CAZPLS010000016.1:0-16795 GCA_964587685.1 uncultured Dialister sp. | reverse complement strand
GAAATGAAGGGATAGTTCATGAATAGAAATTTCATGAAGAGTAATGCCAGAAGACGGGCATTACAGATTTTATATGCGTTGGATATAAATTCGGATGCTGATGCAGAAGTGAATACGGCCGCAATGATACAGGCAGAGGGGCAGGATTTGCTCTTTGCTGAGGTATTAATAAACACAGTGAAGGAGCATCTCACTGAGATTGATAGCATGATTTCTGCTCATTTGCGAAAATGGTCAATCAATCAGTTGAATGTGGTTGATAAATGTATTCTCCGCATTGGCATAGCAGAGCTTTTGTTTGTGACAAAACCGTCGACAGAAAAGGGTGTCACAATAAATGGAGCCGTTATCCTGGCGAAGGAATATGGAGGTGCAAATTCTTACAGGTTTATCAATGGCGTTTTGCAGGCGGTGGCAGAGGAGCTGCATGTCCCGTAAAAGGATTATCGATACGTACCTGTAATAGCGGCCAAGTGGTATAAAATGTTTGGTTGTGTTTACCTGTCGAATGTGAATCCATAATTGGATGAAAAACAGAGCGAATAAGAATTCCTCTTTTGATACGAATAACATGCGTAACTGTCAAACGTATGGTATCAGAAGAGGGATTTTTGCATGGGGGAGACAATTAACAAGACGGGAAGAACGCATACTTAAATGATAATTTCTAAACTATCTGCCTGAATTTTGAATCGGCATGTATAATTGAAGTTAATTGTGTATAATTAAACAGAGAGGGGGAATGGAGATTCCATGATTCATCAGATTTTAAAGGAAAAAAAGCAGCGCATAGAAAATCGACTGCGCTCTTTGCTTATAACGGAAGAAGTCAGGCATAAGACTCTTTATGAAGCCATGAATTACAGCCTTCTAGCTGATGGAAAACGGCTGCGTCCGGCTTTATTCCTGCTCATATTGGATGTATTAGGGAAAGACTCGGAACGCTACATAGATGCGGCGTGTGCTATTGAATGCATTCATACATCTTCGCTCATTCATGATGATTTGCCGCAGATGGACAATGATGAATATCGACGGGGCAAACTAACAAATCATAAGGTATATGGAGCGGGCATGGCGACTATGGCCGGTGATGGACTTTTGTTATATGCCTTTGAGCTTTTAGCCGGTGTGGAATCCATTTCGCTACGTATGAGATGTGAGTTGATTGCTCTGTTGGCACATGCCTCAGGGCCGGAAGGAATGATTGGAGGCCAATCACAGGATATCGAAATGGAGAATCAGCCGCTTACGCTGGAAGCGCTGCGTACGCTGGATCGGTGCAAAACGGGGTGTTTGCTTTGTGCCTCTATCGATATGGCAGCCGTGCTGGCAGAGGCTTTGCCGGAGGAAGGAAGTGCGCTTCACCAGTATGGTGAGCATTTGGGGCAATTGTTTCAAATCACCGATGATCTGCTTGATGTTTCCGGCAATCTGGAATCTATGGGGAAGAAGCCTGGTCAGGACACCATTATGAATAAAAAGACCTATGTGTCGCTTTTGGGCGTCTCGGGGGCCAAAACAATGGCGGAAAAGGAAGCAGTATTGGCAGTCGAGTCTCTTTCCTGTCTTGGTGAGCGGGCTAACGTGCTGAAGGAACTGGCTTTATCCTTGCTGTATCGTGTTAAATGAGGCACAGGAAGACAATTCATGCAAAAGAGTAAAAAAGAACGGCTGGATGTGCTGCTTGTAAAACAAGGATTTTTTGAAAGCCGGGAAAATGCCAAAAGGCACATCATGACAGGAATTATTCTCGTAAATGATATGCCGGTGGATAAGCCCGGCACTAAAATTCCGGAAGACGCGCATATTCGTATTCGCGGACCGGTTATGCCCTATGTAGGACGAGGCGGTTTTAAGTTAGAAAAGGCGATTAAGGCGTTTCATCTGACTCTTACTGGTCTGGTGATAGCAGATATTGGGGCCTCCACGGGCGGATTTACAGACTGCGCGCTTCAGAACGGCGCGGCGAAAGTGTATGCTATTGATGTAGGATATAATCAGCTGGATTGGCGGCTACGGACTGACAGCCGTGTAATAAATTTCGAAAAAACGAACATAAAGGGAGTAACAGCAGAGACACTGGGCGAGCAGGTGGATATGATTGTGACAGATATTTCATTTATTTCCGTATTAAAAATCATGCCTTCTGCCCGATCTATCTTAAAGAAAGACGGATGCATGGTCATCCTGATTAAACCGCAATTTGAAGCGGGGCGGGAACAGGTGGGAAAGGGGGGCATTGTTCGAGATCCGGAAACACATCGAAATGTACTTATGCGTGTAGTTCAGCAGGTGGCAGAAGAAGGGTTTGTCACAGAACAAATCACCTATTCTCCAATTAAAGGAGGATCCGGCAATATAGAATTCTTGGCACTCCTTCGATGGATGCCCACACCCGCTCCCGCATATCCGTATCCCTTAGAAGAGACAATTGAACACCTCGTAAATGAAGCGCATCAGGTGTTGAAAGGATGATAGCATGGATGTTTCTATTTTTCCGAATACTGAAAAAGAAGAGGTGTATCGATTCTTAGGGGACTTGATACCGGTCTTTAAGGAACTGCAATTTCGCTTTTACCTGCCTGCATCGGCCAAAGAAGCGTTTGAAAACAGGCACATATATTTTAAGGGCGACTATTATCATTCTCTGGAGTGGCTGGGAACACATACGAAGGTGGGGTTGTCTATTGGGGGAGATGGCTCTTTTTTGCAGACCGCCAGAGACATGGCTCCTTATCCTATTTTATTGGCGGGCATTCACATGGGTGAACTGGGCTTTCTTAATTCAATTTCCCCTTCCAATATGCTGCAGAGATTTCGTGAAATTTTGGCAGGAGAATACCGGGTGGAAAAGCGTGTTTTTCTGTCAGCATCCATCATTCACGAAAATGGAAGTGAGACAAGGCTTCCCGATGCTTTAAATGATATTGTTGTTGGACATAACACCATCGGAAAAATGTCTCGACTGCGGCTTATGATTAATGATCAGTTTGTTCAGCAGTATTCGGCGGATGGGCTGATCATTTCTACGCCCACAGGTTCCACCAGTTATTCCCTATCCTGCGGAGGCCCCATTTTGGACAGCTGTGCAGAAAATATGCTCGTTGTGCCGATTTGTCCGCACATGATTCAAAATTTTTCCATGGTCCTGCCAATGAATGCCGATATCCGGGTACAGCTTCCGGACAGAGAGAAAAAGCTGCATATTTCGTTGGACGGCAATGAGGCCTATAAAATTTACAGAAATGAAATTTTACACGTTGTGTGTATACACAGGCCCATTTGTTTTATCCGATTTTCTGATCAGGATTTCTTTTCTACGGTCAGTTCCCGTTTGTTTCCTAAAATTATTTCGACCTGATTTCATTGGAGGGAGAATGTATGAAACGCTACAGAATCATGAAAATAAAAGAAATCATTCAAAATCAGGAGATCGAAACACAGGAGGATCTGGCTGCAGCCCTTCAGAAGGAAGGCATTAATGTTACACAGGCGACAGTTTCGCGAGACATTAAAGAGCTGATGTTGGTGAAAGTGCCCTATAAAAATGGCCGGTACCGGTATGCGGTTTCGGCGGAAAAGAAACACACCATGTCAGACAACCATGTTTCCATGCTGTTTCAGGAAGCGGTAACGCGAATTGACAGCAGCATGAACCTGGTGGTAATACATACGCTTCCAGGATCGGCACAATCCATTGCATTTTCTATCGATCATGCGGACAATAGTAAAGTGATTGGTACATTGGCTGGAGATGATACGGTGCTGGTCATTATGAGGACAGCAGAAGATGTGCCTCTTTTTGTAAAACAAATTCAGCTATTTCTGAAAAACTAAAATCGTAAGGAGGTCATATGCTTCAAAGTCTCCACATTGTGAATTTTGCCATTGTTGAAGATACTTGGATTGAATTGGGCCCTGGGGTCACGGTATTTACCGGGGAAACCGGTTCAGGCAAGTCCATCCTCATGGATGCGCTAGCTATATTACTTGGACGACGGGCATCAGTAGACCTAATCCGCAAGGATAAGAATTTTTTCAGAGTGGAGGGGATTTTCTCTGCCGATTCATCGCTGATTCCTGTTTTAGAGGAAATTGGTGTGGATACGGACGAGGAAGAAATCATCATTTCCCGTAAAATGAACCGCAATGGCCGGGGAGTCTGTACGGTTAATGGCGTGCTTTGCACCGTGAAGCAATTGGAAAAGCTTGGGAATTGTCTGGTACGGCTTCATGAGCAGAACGATAATACGGAGTTACTGTCTCCTCAATTTTGCCGATACTTGGTGGATCATTCAGATAATGACCTGCTCGCTGCTTGGAATTCTTACAGACATATGTATGATGAATGGAAGACAGTAAAAGATTCTATAGAGAAATTTCAGCAGGAAAAACAGGCGCAGGAACGGCGTTTGGATATTCTTAAGTGGGAAATTGGACAAATTGAACAAGCCCAGATTCATGATGCCGATGAAGACAGTGTCGTCAGGAGCCGCCTTACGGTGCTGGAAAATCATGAAAAAATCTGTATAGGCGTGTATGCCGCATTGGAGGCTTTATCCGGGGAAGCGGGTGTTCAGAATAAATTGGCGGAAGCAATAAATCACGTTGTTAGTCTCGGGAAATATGATGCGTCCTTTTCCTCTACGGAAAGCGAATTGAACGATGCGCTGTATGCGATAGAAGATGCGATTTCTGAGCTGGGTAATTACACAGAAGCATCCGAATTTTCTGAAAAAGAATTGGCAGACCTGCAAACCAGAGATAATTTGCTGTCTCAGTTGAAAAACAAGTATGGACCGACACTTTCCGATGTTTTGTCTTACCTGGATACGGCGAAAAAAGAATATGAACAGCTCTATGACATGCTATATGACAATGAGCATATTCAGGAATATTTTCAGGAGCTTACCCAAAAACTGCAGGAAAGCAGCCGCCACCTGAATGCGCTTCGGTGCGAAAAGGGAACCAGCCTATGTCAGGTCATCACAGATGCCCTTCATGATATGAATATGGACCATGCTGTGTTAGCTTTTCATCTGGAGGAGTCGGAGGTGCCTTCATCATCCGGCGCGGCGACCATGGAATTTTATTTTTCTGCTAATCCAGGCGAACCGCTTCGCCCTATGCGACAGACGGCTTCCGGGGGAGAAATTTCAAGGATTTCTCTGGGCGTAGAGGATATTATGGCACATCTTTTCTCATGCCAAACACTGGTATTCGATGAAATTGATACGGGCATAAGCGGAAGCACGGCATTGCGAGTGGCAAAGAAGATCGGGCATCTGGCGAGGACTGTGCAAATATTATGTATTACCCATATGCCGCAAACCGCGAGCATTGCAGATATCCATTACCGCATACAGAAAACTGTAGTGGACGGCAGGACAATTACTAGGGCGGTGCGATTGTCTGAGGACGAACACATTATGGATGTAGCATGGATGATTTCCGGAAGTTGTCCGCCCAATGAGAGTGCCGTCCAATCAGCGCGGGAATTAAAAGCAGCTGTTCAAATTTGAATTTGAAGGGAAAAGGAATGCGCTGTTGCGTTGACGGAATATGGATTTTTTGCTACTGTAAAAGTTAACTAAAAAATATAAACAGAAAGATACGACGCAAGAAACGTATCCGCAGTATTAGGGGAGGTGTTGAATTAAATGATTCACGTTTTGGTAAACGGTGCGGCAGGACGAATGGGCAGTGAAGTGGTGCGTGCGCTTGCTGAAGAGGATGATTTGCAGCTTACCGGCGCGGTGGATCCCACGCATTGCGGGGAAGATGCGGGCGCGGCAGCAGGCCTGGTGCCGAATGGAGTGACAATTTCAGCCACGTTGGAAGAGGCTTTTTCGGTTAGTAAACCTGACGTCGTAGTAGACTTTACAAGCCCTGCAGTTATTTTCGAAAATGCAAAAAGGGTTCTTGAAGCAGGGGTTCATATGGTTATTGGGACTACAGGTCTTACGCCAGAGCAGAGAGAGGCGCTTCGTCTTGTTGCGGATAAATCTGGGGCTCATGCATTGATAGCACCTAATTTTTCGCTTGGCGCAGTGCTTATGATGGAAATTTGCGAAAAGGTTGCCAAGTACCTTCCGGATGCGGAAATTATAGAATTGCATCATAATAAGAAGTACGATGCGCCGTCCGGTACAGCAAAACTTACTGCAGAAAAAATGGCACAGGCGCGCTTAAAAGAGCCGGAAGAGGACAAGACGGTTGAAAGCATAGCTGGTGCACGGGGCGCAAAATGTAATGGTATTAGTATTCACAGTATTCGTTTACCAGGCTATGTGGCCCATCAGGAAGTCCTTTTTGGCGGTTGCGGGGAAATTTTAACAATTCGTCATGACTCACTGGACCGTAAATCCTTTATGCCGGGTGTTATGCTGGCATGCCGTAAGGTAGTATCTACTGACGGAGTGGTATACGGACTTGAACATTATTTAGATTGAGAAAGGATAAGATGGAATTATGAATCGCAGTCCAAATTTGGCAATTCTTGGTGCAACAGGCGCAGTGGGCCAGGAATTCATTCGACTGATTGAAGAAAGACAGTTTCCCTTTGCTAATTTGAAGCTATTGGCATCCGCCCGTTCTGCAGGAAAAAAAATTACCGTCTGCGGACAGGAGTATACCGTTGAGGAAGCTACTCCGGAATCTTTTGAAAACGTAGATATTGCTTTGTTTGCTGGAGGAAGCATCAGCAAAATCCTCGCTCCTGAAGCGGCAAAACGCGGGGCGGTCGTTATAGATAACTCAAGCACCTTCCGCATGGATCCAAATGTGCCATTGGTTGTGCCTGAAATTAATGCTGAGGATATTCGCTGGCATCATGGCATCATTGCCAATCCCAATTGTTCGACCATTATAATGCTCATGGCATTGAAGCCGATTTATGATATTTCTCCCATTCGCCGTATCGTTGTCAGCACGTACCAAGCGGTATCTGGTGCCGGCAAAGAGGGGATTGACGAATTGTATGCAGAAACAGCAGCGGTGGCGAATGGGACCAACTATGAGCCCCGCATCCTTCCCAGCGCCAGCTTAGCTCGCCATTATCCCATTGCTTACAATTTAATACCCCAGATCGATGTGTTCCTTGACAGCGACTATACCAAGGAAGAAATGAAAATGGTCAATGAAACACACAAGATTTTCCATGATGATTCGATTGGCATTACACCTACAGCAGTTCGTGTGCCTGTAATACGGAGCCATGCAGAATCAATTTACATGGAAACGGCAGAGCCGGTATCTGTGGAAGCAGCCAAAAAGGCTATCAATGCGTTCCCCGGTGTGGCGGTCAAAGACAATCCGGCGGAACAGGAATATCCAATGCCGTTGGATACATCGGATAAAAATGATGTTCTGGTTGGCCGCATTCGCAAAGATCTGGTCTGTCCCAATGGATTAAACCTTTGGGTTTGTGGAGATCAGATCCGGAAGGGCGCTGCTCTCAATGCGCTTCAAATTGCTGAATACATGATTGCCCAAAATCTGATTTGATAAAATATAAAACATAAAAGAAAGGGGACCTTGCTATGAAAAATTTGGGACGGGTTATTACCGCAATGATTACGCCTTTTTGTGAGGATGGTTCTGTTGACTATGAAAGTGCGGTAAAATTAGCCAAGCATCTTATTGAGCATGGATCAGAAGGCATTCTCGTAGGCGGAACTACCGGAGAAGGAGCTGTTTTATCTGAAGAAGAAAAGTTGAAGCTCTATGACTGCATTATTAAAGCCGTCGGTTCTAAGGCGGACGGCAAAAAGGTTCCTGTCATGGGCAATGCCGGCGGAATTGACACGGCTGCATCAATTGTATTTGCCCAAAAGGTGGAAGCACTGGGGGCAGATTCCATTCTTGCCATCGTTCCTTACTACGTGAAGCCGACACAGGAAGGGATGTTCCAACACTTCAAGGCGATAGCGGATTCCGTTCATATTCCGGTAATTATCTATAATGTGCCGGGACGCACCAATGCAAGCATTCAGCCGGCCACACTGAAGCGTCTTGTTGATGCCTGCCCCAACATTGCCGGAATAAAAGATGCTGCTGGAAATTGGGATCAAGTAACACAGGAAAAAATGCTTTTGCCGGACGATTTTATGATATATAGCGGGGATGATTCCTTTACCTATCCGATTTTAACGGCTGGTGGCACGGGCGTAATCAGCGTTTCCAGCCACATTATCGGGGATGATATGCTGGCTATGATTGATGCGTATGAGCAGGGGGATACTAAGAAGGCATTTGAGCTTCATAAAAAGACTTATCCTATCAATAGAGGACTGTTCTTCATCACCAGCCCGATTCCCGTTAAAACAGCGGTTAATCTTCTTGGACTGCCTGGCGGTAAATTCCGGTTGCCCATGGTCGAGGCCAATGAAAGTGAAACGGCATATATCGTTAAAATGCTAAAAGATTATGGGTTAATGTAATCCAATTTATTACCACAAAATATATTCCCCCAAAGCGAAATGGTATGATCATCCGTTCGGCGTTGGGGGAAGTTTTTATTTAATTAAATATGTTCTGCTTTATATTGATATAGCGGTCTATGATTGTGCTGAGGCGAAATTTGTGAGAAGATGAATACAAGAGCGTGATTTATCCTTTTACTGCTGGATAACGTATAATATGGACTTCATAAATTTCGCAATAAGATAATATTCATGTATTTCCTATTAAATTTTTATCAAATAATATTCCTGTTTGGGAATTTGCGTGCTGGATATCTATATCTATTGTAAATTGATTAAAGGAAAAGTTTAGGAACTGATTGTTGTGGGAAATAAAAACAAGGTTAAATTTGTTTGCCGGAACTGCGGAGCCGAGTCTCCGCGATGGTTAGGGCGGTGTCCTATGTGCGGGGAATGGAATTCCATGGAAGAGGTTGTGGAAACACCGGCCCCGGTAGTCCCGTCATTTTTGGGCGATTTTAATGGGTCAAAAAATCCTGTTACACTAAATTCCATCCAAATTGGACAGCAGGGCCGTCTTCGATTGAATTTAAACGAAGTGGACAGGCCTCTTGGAGGGGGAATAGTGAAAGGATCCGTTATTTTGCTGGGGGGAGAACCGGGAATAGGAAAATCGACCCTGGTGTTACAGATATGCCGTGCCGTTTGTGATGCGGGCGAGCAGGTGCTGTACTGCAGCGGAGAAGAATCAGAAATTCAAATAAAGATGAGAGCTGACCGCTTGCACATCGACAGCGCCAGCTGCTTTATAATGTCCGGTGCGGATATGAATACCATCTTGGCAGAAGTAAAACGGATAAAACCTGCGGTACTGGTGGTAGATTCTATTCAAACCCAATATGGAGGAGAATGCGGTTCTGCTCCAGGCAGTCCGGCACAAATCCGGGACTGTACTGGCATGTTTGTTAAATTGGCTAAAGCAGAAAATATTGCCATTCTTATCGTTGGACACGTTACCAAGGAAGGCAATTTGGCCGGTCCGCGCTTATTGGAACACATGGTGGATGTGGTGCTTTATTTGGAAGGGGATCGGAGTTATCAATTCCGCATGCTGCGTGTAGTTAAAAATCGGTTTGGCTCTACCACGGAGTCCGGTCTTTTTGTAATGGAACAAGGCGGATTAAAGGAAATTGAAGATCCTACGGGATACTTGGTACAGAACCGGAAGACGTCTTCCGCTGGAAGCATTGTCACGGCATGCATCGAAGGGCAGCGGGCACTTCTTGTCGAAATACAGGCATTATGCGTTCACTCTGTTTTAGCGAATCCTCGCCGTATTTCTGTCGGTTATGATTTCAGCCGTATAACTGTTTTGCTGGCTGTGCTGGAAAAGCGTGGGAGGGTTCCCTTTTCACAGGAAGATGTGTATCTTAACGTGGCTGGTGGATTTAAAGTGAGAGAACCGGCCATTGATTTAGCCGCTGCCATAGCCATTGTATCTGTCAAATGGGACTGTCCCATTCCCACCAATATAATAGCTCTTGGAGAAATAGGGCTCACAGGAACCATTTTGCCTGTTTCTCATATCAAACTGCGCCTGAAGGAAGGATTAAAAATGGGCATAACACATTTTATCATTCCCATAGGCAATAAAACGGACGCAGAGACCTGTTTGGCGGACTGCAAAAAGACGGTTAAGGTGACTTATATAGAAAAAATAGGAGAAGCTTTGGATTTACTTAAAGCTTGGGAAAAATAAATGTGATGGAAAGGAAACGCTGTTTTGCTTCATTTTGCAAAAAAATTTTTTCATGATAAAATATAAGTTATGCTTTTGGAAATCAATACAAATTCATGGAAATACGGGGCTATATTCTATATGGGATATAATCCATATCGTTAAACGAGGATATTTTCATGCTGGAAAAAATACTTAAGCCAATTTTTATACTGCTGTTTAGTGTTTTGGGAATTGTTCTTTTCAGCCAGTCGGATTCCTTGCTGGCGTCAATGATTCCCTATACTTTTCTTTCAGAAACTATGCTGGGCATAACGTTCCTTTCCTTGGGCTTTATGCTTATTGGTGCTGTTATTGGCGGTCTCATTGGCAATCTGGCATCTCCCTATCTTATTCGCAGTCTTTTTGCCTTCACTTCCTGGGCGGAAAAATCATTATCTTCCATTTCCACTCAGGATCTGGTATTTGGTACGGTGGGCCTTTTTCTGGGGCTCATTATCGCGAATCTGGTAGGAATTGCTTTTGATCGAGTTCCGTACATCGGTCCCTATGTTTCTGTGGTTTTGGGTATCATTTTAGGATACTTGGGTGTTCATCTGTGCATAAGCAAACGGAATGAACTGTTAAATTGGCTGCACTTCCATATAGAGACAAAGGGGAAGGGAAAAGAAAAGCAGAAAGAGGGGGAAGCAGGGAAATTACTTGATACGAACATAATTATTGATGGCCGTATCGTAGATGTGTATCGGAGCGGTTTTTTGGAAGGCCCCCTTATCATACCCGTTTTTGTTTTGGAAGAACTGCAAAAAATCGCTGATTCCTCTGATGTGCTGAAAAGGAATCGGGGACGCCGGGGACTGGATATTTTGAATCAATTCAGAAAGAATAACAAGGATGCGATTCGTATCGTTACCGATGATATTGAAGACGTGAATGAAGTGGACTCAAAACTGGTGAAACTGGCGCAAGAAAAGAATATGAAAATCGTTACAAACGACTACAACTTAAATAAAGTGGCAGAATTGCAGGGAGTAGCGGTTTTAAATCTGAATGAGCTGGCCAGTGCAGTAAAACCGACCGTCATTCCGGGCGAACAGATCTTTGTTCAACTGGTTCGCCAGGGACGTGAAGAAAATCAAGGCGTAGCGTATCTGGAAGACGGTACAATGATTGTTGTGGAAAACGGCAGTCATTCCATTGGCCGTGAAGTGCCTGTTGTCATTACTTCTGTGCTTCAAAATTCGGTGGGGCGTATGATCTTTGCCAGATTGGAAGACAGCAATTTATGAATAGCATAATAATTACGGCAGCCGGTCAAGGATGTCGTTTTGGCGCATCGCAAAATAAATTGTTGGAAAAATTTGGATCGAAGCCGCTTATTTGGTATACATTACAGCAAGTGAAGCAGAGTACTTTGCTTGATGAAATGGTTATTGTAACTAATCCGGCGGAAAGGCAGACTTTTATCCGGATTGCTGAAGAAATTGGGATTAACATTTCAGTTCGGTTTGCTGATGGTGGTCCGCTTCGGTTTGATTCTGTGGCTCATGGATTGGATGCCGTATCCACCCTGTCAGAGGTAGTTTTGGTCCATGACGGTGCACGGCCTCTAGTGGATGGCAGGGCTATGGATTTACTGATAGAGGAAATTAAAAGCGGGACCCCCGCCGCGATTTTTGCTATTCCGTGCACGGATACGATAAAAGTAATCGAAGGAGAATTTGTTATACGCACACTGGATCGAAACCGTCTTTGGCGGGCGCAGACACCCCAGGGAATCAAGACGGCTGTATTCCGACAATGTATAAAAACGGTGCAGGAAAGGCAGATAACGGTAACGGATGACGCATCGATCTGTGAAATGTGCGGTGTTCCGGTAAAATGCCTGAAGGGAAAAGAATCCTATTTTAAAGTAACCCTGCCTGAAGATAAAGAACGTTTATGCCATGTGTTGGGGAGGGATTTGCCTGTATTTCGTATTGGTCAAGGCTATGATATTCATCAAATTTCTCCGGAAAGGCCGCTCGTGCTGGGGGGCGTACGCATTGCTGAAAGCGGTGGATTGGCAGGTCATTCTGATGCGGATGTGTTAATCCATGCCATAATGGATGCGCTGCTTGGGGCAGCAGGATGCAGAGATATCGGTTATTATTTTCCAGATAACGATGAAACTTTTCATAATATTGCAAGCGTTCTGCTGCTTCAGCAAGTAAGAGATTTGGTTGAGGAAAAGGGATATTTCATCAGTAATATTGACGGAACGGTGATTGCAGAGGCACCTAAAATAGCCCCTTATATTGAAAAAATGCGCATAGTTTTATCCGACGCTTTAAAGGTGTTGCCCGAGCAGATTGGTATAAAAGCAACGACCAACGAGTCATTGGGGGCTGTTGGCCGAAAAGAAGGAATGGCTGCATTGGCATCGGCATTGCTTTATAAAAGGAGATAGTGATGATGACAAAAGAAATAAAAGTTCGTTTTGCACCAAGCCCGACGGGGCCGTT
This sequence comes from uncultured Dialister sp., assembly GCA_964587685.1. GTDB lineage: Bacteria > Bacillota > Negativicutes > Veillonellales > Dialisteraceae > UBA1822. Next base: position 4,127 of record CAZPLS010000016.1, on the reverse strand, counting down.
TCATATTGGTGGAGCGCGCTCTGCACTGTTTAATTGGCTGCTGGCTCGTCATACTGGCGGAACATTCCTTTTGCGCATTGAAGATACGGATTTGAACCGTTCATCCCGAGAATCTGAGGAAAATATCAAGGAATCCATGAGATGGCTGGGACTGGATTGGGATGAAGGCATTGATGTGGGCGGCTCCAATGGGCCCTACCGCCAAACGGAACGGCTGGAAATTTATCAGAAGGAAGCACAGCGGCTCATTGACGAGGGCAAAGCTTATTATTGCTATTGCTCCCAGGAGGAATTGGAGGAGGAAAGGCAAAAACAGCTGAAGGATGGACGAACTCCTGTTTATAGCGGCCATTGCCGACACCTCACAGAAAAACAGGTATTACAATACAAAAAGGAAGGACGCCTTCCTGTGGTGCGTCTTCGTGTGCCTGAGGGAGAAACCATTGCATTTAATGACATGGTGCGCGGTCATGTGGAATTTCAAACCTCAGGCGTTGGGGATTTTATTATTATGAAATCTGGTGGAATTCCGGTGTATAATTTTGCCGTTGTGGTGGATGATGCGCTTATGGGCATAACCCATGTAATTCGGGCAGAAGAGCATCTTTCGAATACACCTCGCCAGATTGCGATTTACCATGCTCTTGGCTATAAAATTCCGGAATTCGGACATATTTCCCTGATCCTTGGGGCCGATCACAAAAAAATGAGCAAACGGCATGGCGCTACCTCTGTAATGGCGTACAAAGATATGGGATACCTTCCTGAGGCGGTTGTCAATTATCTGGCATTGCTGGGCTGGGCACCGAAGGGAGAGCAGGAACTCTTTTCAAGAGAGGAATTGATTAAGGCCTTTTCCCTGAGCCGTGTGTCAGCCAATGATGCGGTTTTTGATATGGAAAAATTAAACTGGATTAATTTTCAATATATGAAAAAATTGTCTCCGAAACAGCTTTTGGTGTTCTTGCTGCCGTTTATTGAAAAAGCTGGGTATATCACTGCGCCGCTGTCAGAGGAAAAAAAGGCGTGGCTTGAAAAAGTTATTTCCTATGTAAGAGAGCGGATTTCTTACGGAGCGCAGGCTCCAGAACAATTAAAGATATTTTTTGAAGATGTGCCACCATTTTCTGATGATGAAATAGTATCGATAATGAAGGAAGAAACCAGCATCACCGTTTTAAAGGCGTTTATTGATGCACTGAAGCAAGTTGGTGATTTTACAGAAGAATCCGTGTCCGCTTGCTTTAAGGCCGTTATGAAAAATACTGGAATCAAAGGGAAAAACGCATTTGAACCGGTTCGTATTGCTTTAACGGGTGCAACCAAGGGGCCCGGCATATATGAAATGATGGTCCTTTTCGGAAAAGAAAAGACCCTAAGTTTATTGGAAAAAGCGTTGGCGTTTTCTGAAGAACCTTGAATTTGAAATTATGTGGTATTGGAACAAAATCTTCTCAAAGCCGTTATGAAACCTGTAACCCGCTTTGAGAAGATATTTTTATAGTAGATTTTGAAGGGGCAATGGAACCAATCCTCCATGTCAAAATGGTAAATTGAAATTAAAACACTTGGTATAACATCAACCAATTAGTGCTTTGCTTGACATCTTAATGACTCCCGTTAATAATGATAAAAGCTAAGCCTAGAAACACTAAGCTGGATTTGTCACGCTAAAGGAGGATTTATGAATTATAAATCATCTGCAGCCGGGTTACTGACAGCATTTATTTTGGTAACCCCTTGTTTTGCGGAGCAGCTGAATTTGGGACCGCAGCCCGCACAAGATGCAGCGGGCGTTTTCACAAACTTAGCCGTGGTTGAGCAAACGAGCCTCCGGAATATAGATGGCACACCACTCGCTGTCGAGGACTTACAGTTAGGCGGCATTTCCCTAGGCGATAGCAAGCATTTGGTGGAAGGACTAAAAGGAACTCCGTTATCGATAGAGAGAGGCAGTGTAAGAAGTGCCTTCCAATGGAACGACCTGGCAGTGCGCTTTATTCAGGAAACGGCCTATAAATATTCTGTTCGTGGCGACTTGGATATTCCGAAAAAACTGCCAACCTCAGGTGCTGATGCCATTTCTGTTGTGGGAGAAGGGATTCCCACCCACCGTGGCATCTTTGTGGGAGACAGCCGGGAAAACGTGCTTCGCGCGTATGGCATTCCGGACCAAATTTTTTGGGATGGCCCTAAGCAGCAGATGTACATGCTGTATGAGACTGAGGGAAAGCAACTTGCATTTGTAATCATGGCAAACCGTGTAAAGCGTATCGAAGTGACATTTGCAGAAGGCCGATTTCCTAAAATTCGTCAAAATGTAATTTCTGCGGAGCAGGTACTTGTGGATGAAGAATTTCAAATTGCGGGATACAAGGTAGGAGATACCTTTAAAGAATATTCTTGGATTGATTGGACACAGAAAGCGACCAATGCAACAGATGAAATATTGTACTTCCCTAGCTTTGGCGTTCGGATGGATAAAAATTCCCGATTGATTTCTTCGTTATTTATAAACGACATCGGGATGACAACGAAACGAGGGATCTCTGTGGGGGATCAATTGTCCACGCTGGAAGCATTGTATGGCGAGCCGCAGAAATTAGAAATAAATTTGGCTGAGCTTCATCCGCAAAGCGCGTACATATATTTTTCCAAGGATCATCGGATAGCTCTTGTTTTCTACATCGATGAAACACAAAAAGTGGTACAAAATATTGTATCCATGAAAAATCCACAAATTCAAAATCCAATACAGCAGTCATTAATCCGTATACGAGATACAAGAAATAAAAGCCATTTGAGGACATAATATGGATACTACGGGAAAGCGGTTTTGTGCCTGGTGCGGCGGTCCTCTTGAAAGAATGCTGGTAAAAGGGGAGTGCCGCTTAAGATGCCGCCAATGCGGGAAAATTTCCTATGAAAATCCCATTACCGGTGTGGCTGGAATCATTTTATCGCCAGAGCAGCGTATCTTGTTAGGCCGGCGAGCAAAAGGAGAATTTGGCGAAAATCAATGGTGCATTCCTTGCGGACATGTTGAATATAATGAGGATATTCGGCAGGCTTTAGTAAGAGAAATGAAAGAGGAAACAGGGTTTCTCATAGAACCTGTTTCTGTATATGATGTAAATTCCAATTTTCATGAACCAGCCGTGCATTCAACCGGCATATGGTTCTTGGTACGTGTATTAGGAGGATATTGCCTTAGCGGAGATGATGTAGCAGAACTGGCCTTCTTTGGAGCCACCAATTTACCGGACCTGGCATTTGAAACAGATCTCTTGGTTATCAGGAAATTGCAAGGGGATCATTTGTTAAGGGAGTAAACATGTACGATTATTTTTGTGCGTTTATTATTGGTGTTGTAGAAGGAATGACAGAATACATTCCTGTATCTAGTACGGGACATTTGATTTTAGTTGGTCATATGCTGGGGTTTACTGGACCCTTGGCCAATGTATTCGATGTAGTTATTCAGTTTGGGGCTATTTTATCAGTTATCTTTGTGTATAAAACCAAGCTTTTATATATGATTAAGAGAAGGAACTGGTTCAAAACAAAAGGGGCATCCTGCTTAAATATTGCAGTTGCTATGTTTCCTGCCTGTTTTGTAGGGCTGCTATGCCATAATTATATAAAGAGTTATCTGTTCAGTCCTGTGACAGTAATCATTGGCTTGGTTTTGGGCGGCCTTTTTATGATTGCTGCGGAAAAAATGCGCAGGGATTTTAGCATTGAGAGTGTGGATGACATTACGACAGCGAAAGCATTCCAAATAGGGCTTTTTCAGTGCCTGTCTCTATGGCCTGGTTTTTCCCGAAGTGGTAGCACCATTGCGGGCGGGCTCCTTATGGGGATATCCAGAAAAGCCGCTGCTGATTTTTCTTTTATTATGGCGGTTCCGCTTATGTTTCTGGCCTGTTCCTTTGACCTTTTGACAGTGTTTTCCGACCTTGCGGTGGAGGATTTTGGCATACTTGCCGTGGGATTTATCACTTCCTTTTGGGTAGCCTATGTTTCTATTCTTTGGTTTCTTAAATTTCTCAATTCTTTCACCTTGTCAGGATTTGCCTATTATCGCTTAGTAGTTGCCGCTGTTTCTTATGGTTATTTTTTTCTGT